>NZ_JBCODG010000023.1:0-28851 GCF_040928965.1 Bacteroides sp. 2201st1_D9_2201SCRN_220225
AAACTGGGGCAGTCTTCCACCACGCTTTCCGGTGGCGAGAGCCAGCGTGTGAAGTTGGCCACCGAACTCTCCAAGCGGGATACGGGCAAGACGCTTTATATTCTTGACGAACCTACTACCGGACTGCACTTTGAGGATATCCGCGTCCTGATGAATGTATTGAATAAATTGGTCGATAAAGGCAACACGGTTATCGTTATCGAGCATAACCTCGATGTCATCAAAATGGCGGATTATATCATCGACATGGGACCCGAAGGCGGTAAGGGCGGGGGAGAGCTTCTCTCTTGCGGCACGCCCGAAGAGGTGGCGATGAGCACGAAAGGATATACCCCGAAGTTCCTGAAAGAAGAACTTCATCTTTAAAATAGTCTGAAAGAAAGATGACGGGTGAAAGGCATCGGACGGCAAACCGTCTTTCTGCAACGGGATGCTTTTCGCCTGTCTGCAATTATAGTTTGTGATGAAAGAAAATAAAATCAACAAGACAAATGCAGCCCGGCTGCTTGATAAGGCAAAGATTGCCTACGAGCTCATTCCTTATGAGGTGGATGAGAAAGATTTGAGTGCCATACACGTGGCTGCCAGTTTGGGAGAGGATATAGAGCAGGTATTTAAAACACTGATATTGTATGGCGATAAAACCGGTTATTTTGTGTGCGTCATTCCCGGAGAGCACGAAGTAGACCTGAAGTTGGCTGCCAAGGTGTCCGGAAACAAGAAGTGCGACCTTATTCCGATGAAGGAACTGCTTCCGCTGACGGGGTATATCCGCGGCGGTTGTTCGCCTATCGGCATGAAAAAGCCTTTCCCTACCTATATTCACGAAACCTGCCTGCAATTCTCCTATATCTACATCAGTGCCGGGCAGCGCGGGTTGCAGCTCAAACTCAATCCGAAGGATTTGATAAAGGAGGTACACGCTGAGGTTTGCAGGCTTTTCGAGGCATGAGGTGTGTAAGCATGAGGGATTATGTGATTTTAATGCTTTTTCCGGCACAGATTGTCATAGTGTAATTATTCACACGCTTTTTCCGGCTTTTTTCGTGAAAGGGATATTAAAAACCTGATTTCCGGCAAGAGATATTTCGTTTTCTTACCGGAAATCTCGATGAAAAGTATATATTTGCAAAAAATATAAATAAACTAATACTAATTACTAATTTACAAAAACTTATTTTTATGTTTAGCAAGCACCCTAATGGTTTGATTGCTGCCGCTTTGGCTAATATGGGAGAGCGTTTCGGCTTCTATATTATGATGGCAATCCTTACACTGTTTATCTCGGCGAAGTTCGGGCTGTCTGAAACGACTACCGGATATATCTATTCCGCGTTCTATGCATCTATCTATATTCTGGCATTGGCAGGCGGTATCATTGCCGATAAGACTAAAAACTTCAAAGGCACTATCCTTGCCGGTCTGGTGATGATGGCGGTGGGTTATCTGATTATTGCCATTCCTACTCCTACGCCTGTTCCCAGCATGGGACTTTACCTGGGACTGACTTGTTTCGGACTTCTGGTCATTGCTTTCGGTAACGGTCTGTTCAAGGGTAATCTTCAGGCATTGGTGGGTCAGATGTACGATGATCCCAAGTACTCAAGCCTGCGCGACTCCGGTTTCCAGATATTCTACATGTTCATTAACATCGGCGGTTTCTTCGCTCCGTGGATTGCTATCGGTGTGCGCAACTGGTGGCTGAAGGTCAACAACTTCGACTATGATGCCACTTTGCCCGAACTTTGTCACCAATTCCTTAAAGAGGGCGACAAGATGGCTCCCCAGGCTATGGAGAATCTTACGGCTCTGGCAGACAAGGTTACGCTCGACGGCAGCCATGTGGCTGATATGGGTGCGTTTGTCAACAACTACCTGGATGTGTTTAACCGCGGTTTCCAATACGCTTTCATGGCTGCCATTGTTGCCATGTTGATTTCATTGGTAATCTACCTGGTCAACAAGAACCGTTTCCCCGACCCGGCAAAGAAGGTTGTAGCTGCCAAGGAACAGAATGCTACCGTAAGCAAAGAAGAAATCAAGATGAGCGCAGCCGAAATCAAACAGCGTATTTATGCCCTGTTCGCAGTGTTCGGTGTGGTAATTTTCTTCTGGCTGTCGTTCCACCAGAACGGTTATTCGCTGACTTACTTTGCACGCGACTATGTAGACTTGAGCGTAATCGATATTGACCTTGGCTTTACCCGCATCAAGGGTGCTGAAATATTCCAGTGCGTAAACCCGTTCTTTGTGGTATTCCTCACTCCGTTTATCATGTGGCTGTTCGGCGCATTGAAGAAAAAGGATAAAGAACCGTCCACTCCGATGAAGATTGCCATTGGTATGGGTATTGCGGCACTGGCATACGTGTTCCTGATGATATTCTCGTTCACTTTGCCTGCCAAAGATGCGTTGAGCACGATGAGTGCCGCCGAAATCAATGCCATCCGTGTGACTCCGTGGATTATGATAGGTTTGTATTTCATCCTTACGGTTGCCGAGTTGTTCATCTCACCGCTGGGACTGTCTTTCGTGTCCAAGGTGGCTCCCCCTCATTTGCAGGGTCTGATGCAGGGTTGCTGGCTGGCTGCAACGGCAGTAGGTAATTCGCTGCTTTTCGTTGGCGGTATCCTTTATACCACTGTTCCAATCTGGGCATGCTGGTTGGTTTTCGTGGGTGCAACGGGCGCTTCCATGATTGTGATGCTCTCAATGGTTAAATGGCTGGAGAGAGTAGCGAAATAATAGAGAAAACGTAGAGGTCAACTTTGGAATTGCAGAGTTGACCTTTACAGTTATAATGTAGCCCTTTAGAAACGTAATGTAGCTCTTTGGAAACGCAGTGTAGCCCTTTGGATTCCATAATGCGGTCCGCTGCTTATTCTTCGATTTTCAACTGCATGATGTAGTCGTTCATATAGTATCCGTTTCCTATCGGAAAATCTCCCTCTCTGGATTTCTTCATCCCCATGTGCTCGTAAAAACCTACCGCTTTGTTGTTGCGGTTTACGTTCAGTTCCATGATGCACGGGGCGGGATGCACATCCCTGATGTATTTCACAGCTTCGCTAAACAGGAAACTCCCGCAGTGTGCGCCCTGATAATAAGGAAGCACATAAATCTTTTGCAGGTGAAACAGGTCTTTTCCCTGTTGCTGTACAGATACATAACCCGCCGCTTCGCACTCCTCACAGGCAATGAGGTACACATGCCCCTCTTCTTCCATCTGTTGGCGGATGCTCTCTAAGGAGTACATCCATTCCATCATATATTCGATTTGTTCTTTCGAAAGAATTTCTTTGTAAGTTTCGGGAAATATCTGCCAGGCGAGTTTATGGATTAACCCGCAATCGGCGCTTGTTGCTTTTCTGATGGTAAACATGTTTTGCTGCGTTTATATTAATATGATGCAAATATAGCATACTTTGTTTCAAACAGAAACTAAACTGTAATTATTTGTGGCATATCAACGGGAATATTGCGGGTGCGACAGGCACAGCCCGGGTTGCCCTCCGGTCATATATACTCTTAAATAATATTAATGTAAGGTACTTTGTAATACAAGGTACTAAGATAATACATATATTTGTGCCATACAAAGGATGCAGGTATGGCATTTTTGTTGTAAACAGTCAAACCATTTAATAACATATACGAATTATGGACGTTAATAATGTAAAGTCGCAGATGCGCAAGGGCATGCTTGAATATTGTATCATGCTGTTGCTCCATAAAGAGCCGGCTTATGCTTCGGATATTATACAGAAACTGAAGGAAGCGAGGCTCATTGTGGTGGAAGGTACGCTCTATCCGCTGCTCACCCGTTTGAAGAACGATGATTTGCTGAGTTACGAATGGATAGAGTCCACGCAGGGACCGCCTCGCAAATACTATAGGCTGACCGCAAAAGGAGAAGCTTTTCTGGGTGAGCTGGAGGTGTCCTGGCGCGAACTGAGCGATACGGTCAATCATATTGCCAACAATTAGCGTGAAGCATGTTGGGCTATTGAAGAGTAATGAAAGAATAAATAAAAAACATATAACGATGAAAAAGACATTAACGGTAAATTTAGGAGGAACGGTTTTTCATATCGATGAAGATGCCTACCGCCTTTTGGATAATTATTTAAGCAACCTGAAGATACATTTCCGTAAGGAAGCCGGTGCAGACGAGATAATCGATGATATTGAACGCCGTATCTCCGAGCTTTTTACGGAGAAGCTTGCTGCGGGTTCGCAGGTGATTACCATTGCCTATGTGGAAGAAGTGATTGCCCGCATGGGAAAGCCGGAGGAACTGGAGCCTGATGCAGGAGATGCCGCTTCCGGAAGCGGCAGTTGGGACGGCAGCAACCATGCCGGCAATACAGGTGCAGGCGCTTCCGCAACTGCGGAGAAAGTGTCTCACCATTTCTATCGCAATCCCGACGATAAGATGTTGGGCGGTGTGGTGAGCGGATTGGCTGCCTATTGGGGTTGGGACGTGACGATGTTGCGTCTGGTGCTTGTAATAATCATGATTTTCGGATTCAAGCTCCTGATACCCGCCTATATCATTTGCTGGATAATCGTTCCGGAAGCCCGCACGGCAGCCGAGAAACTGAGTATGCGGGGCGAGGCGGTTACGGTGGATAATATAGGTAAGACGGTGACCGGCGGTTTTGAGAAGGTGGCAAACGGTGTGAACGATTATATGAGGTCCGACAAGCCTCGCACTTTCCTGCAGAAACTGGGCGATGCCCTGGTTATGGTGGTGGGGCTGTTCCTTAAAATCTGCCTGGTGATATTCGCTATCATCTGCAGTCCGCTGCTGTTTGTGTTCGGAGTGGTGTTCGTAGCCCTGCTTTTTGCTGCCGTAATGGTGGCCATCGGCGGTGGGGCAGCACTTATCTCGATGTTCCCTACTTTTAATGTAGTATTGCCTGCTTCTCCGTTATCGGCCATTGTGATGTATATTGCAGGTATCCTGGTAGTGGGCATTCCGTTGGTAAGCCTCGTTTGGATGATATTCAGCCAGATATTCAAGTGGCAGCCTATGGTTTCCGGCCTGAAATGGACATTGGTCATTCTTTGGATTGTAAGTGCATGTGTCTTTGGCATCTGCTTCGCAATGCAGGGAGCGACATTCCCGATATTGGGCGTGCTGGTCTGACAAGCGGAGGCATGACATAGAAAAAAAGAAGCCGGCAACATCACTGCAACGATGTGCCGGCTTTCTTTTTTCATATTCTTTTTTATCTGCTTTCTTTATTGTTTTGCAGGCTTCAGCCACTTATCCAGCCATTCAAAGAATGTGCGCTGCCACAGAACGCCGTTTTGCGGTTTCAGCACCCAGTGGTTCTCATCGGGATAGATAAGCAGTTCGGCAGGAACACCGCGCATTACGGCGGCGTCAAAGGCAGCCATTGCCTGGTTGGCAAGGATGCGGAAATCCTTTTCGCCATGAATGCAGAGGATAGGGGTGTCCCATTTATCTACGAAGAGGTGGGGGGAGTTGGCAAATGTACGTTGGGCTGTGGCGTTGTCCTTTTCCCAGTATGCGCCGCCCATATCCCAGTTGGCAAACCATTTTTCCTCTGTCTCCAGATACTGCATTTCCATGTTGAATATACCGTCGTGGGCGATGAATGCCTTGAAGCGTTTGTCGTGATGTCCGGCAAGCCAGTAAACGGAGAAGCCTCCGAAGCTGGCGCCTACACAACCCAGGCGGTCTTTGTCGACAAACGGTTCTTTTGCCATTTCGTCGATGGCTGTGAAGTAGTCTTTCATGCACTGGCCGCCGTAATCGCCGCTGATGGCTTCATTCCACTCTACACCGAAGCCCGGAAGACCGCGGCGGTTGGGGGCTACGATGATATAGTCGTTGGCAGCCATAATCTGGAAATTCCAGCGATAGCTCCAGAACTGGCTGACGGGGCTTTGAGGCCCTCCCTCGCAGAAGAGCAGGGTGGGGTACTTCTTGTTCGGGTCGAATTGGGGCGGGTAGATAACCCAGGTCAGCATTTGCTTGCCGTCGGTGGTCGTCATCCAGCGGGCCTCTACTTTACCCATCTCCAGTTGGTCGTAGATTTGCTTGTTCTCGAATGTTAGTTGCTCGGCCTTGGCAAAAGCATTGCCGCTGCGTGTGTTGTTTACGGCATATATCTCATCTCCCATACTCATGGAGTGGCGCTTGGCAATGAGCTTGTCACCGCAAAGGGCGAGAGAGGCGTAGTCGTGCATGCCGTCGGTAAGCCGGTTCAGACTGTCATTGTCGGCAAGACCGATGTTGTAAATCTGCGTTTCACCGTGCCATACGCCGATGAAGTATATGCTTTGCGAGTCTTTGTTCCACAAGAAAGCATCTACGTTGGATTCGAAGGCGCGGCTTACGAAACGCTTCTCTCCGGTTGCAAGGTTCATGACGAACAGGCGGTTGAGGTCTGCCTCGTAGCCGTCGCGTTCCATGCTCTGCCAGGCTATGTACTTGCCGTCGGGCGAATATTGGGGATTGGTATCGTACCCTTTGTTCTCTTCGGTGATGTTTTCCGTTTTCCCGGTGGCAAGGTCATAGATGTAAATATCGGAATTGGTGGAGACGGCATAGGCCAGTCCCGTCTTTTTGCGGCAGGTATAGGTCACTTTGTCCGAAGCAGGGCTCCAGGCCAGTTGCTCGATACCGCCCCAGGGCTTCATCGGACTTTCGTAGGGTTCGCCGTCCAGAATATCCTGTACGTTGCTGATGCCGTTGCCGTCGAAGTCTGCAACGAAGGGATGCGGAGCGGTTGTCACCCATTCGTCCCAATGCTTGTACATCAAGTCGGTAACGATGATACCGGTTGCCTTAGGCAGGTCGGGATGCTTGTCGGCGGTGCTCTGCACGGTTTTTACCTGCGCAATGAAAAGCAGCTTCTTGCCGTCGGGCGAGAAAGCGAATCCCTCGATGTCTCCCTCGTACCGGGTGAGCTGTTTGCGTTCCGTACCGTCCGGATTCATCTCCCACACCTGGCTGCTGCCGCTTTCGTTGCAGAGGAAAGCGATTTTCTTGCCGTCTTTAATCCAGATGGGTTGGCTTTCCTGCCAGCTGTCGCGGGTGATTTGTCTGTTGCTGCTGCCATCGGCATTCATGACAAACAACTCGTTGTTGCTCTTGTTTTCCGGTACGCTGTAATAGGCTACCGAGTAAGCAATCTGTTTCTCGTCGGGCGATACGGCTACGCTGCCGATACGGCCCATTGCCCAAAGCGCTTCGGGCGTCATGCGCTTACCTTCAATCTTTATATCCGATCTTTCGATAAGCGTTCCGTTCTGTCCTGCGTCTTTGGTTCCGCCGCAGGATGCCAACATCATTGCTGCCGACATAAATAATAGGTTTGATTGTTTCATATATGTTTGAAGATTTATTTCGGTAACGAAGATAGGAAATTAATTTAAATTTTCTTCAGACTCCATTTCCCTTTCTTCATGTAGAAATAGCAAAGCACCAGGATTCCTACGGAATAAACAATTTCCGATGTCCATGCAAATGCCACGTCCAGTTTCAGATAAGCTACGATGTATGTGATGTAGCAGGTATAAACCACCAGTGTTATCATCTCCAGGGCCAGGGCAGTACGCGTGTTTCCGGTTCCCGATACGGACTGGAAATAGACGTTGGCGGGTACGAGGAACAGATAGGCGGAGCAAAGTACCCAAAGCGAGGGAACGGCTGCCTCTTGCAGTTCCGGCATATCCGTGTACACGCTCAGTATCAGCTTGGGGCACAGCGCAAAGAACACGGCAAGCGGCAACACGAACGCATAGGCTATGCGAATATGCTGCCGTATCGTACCGGGCACGCAGTCGGTGTGTCCTGCTCCGATAAGGTTGCTGACAAGCGATCCGCAGGTTGAAGCGAATGCCATCATAACCATGAACATTATGCCCGATACGTTGCGGATGATGTTGGTAACGGCCAGCGAACGTTCTCCCAGATGCTCTACGTAAAGGAAGAGCAGGAACCACGTGGAGAGTGACAGGAAATTCTGTACCATCGTCCAGAAAGAGACGTTGAGCATGCGTTTGAGTATGTTCCAGCGGATACCCGGTATTTTGTCCAGTCCGTACTTGCGGATGTCGATACGGTGACGGGTGTAGAGGATGAAGAATATCAATGACACCAATTCCGCCAACGACGAGCCTATGGCGGCTCCGGCAATGCCGAGCTGCGGCACTCCGAATTTTCCGAATATCAGGATGTAGTTGAATACGACATTGCTCAATACCATGACGATTGAGTTCAGCGTCAGCGTTTTGGTCTGTGTCGTTCCCAGAAAGAACGCACGGAACATCACTGCCGTAAAGGAGAAAAAGAATCCGAAGACACGCCAGTTGAGGTAGCTCATTGCCGCATCGTAGATGTGCTGGGAAGAGACAAGCCGTTTCAATATCACCGGAGCGAAGCTGTAACAGAGGGCAAACATAACCGCTGCCATTCCCAACTGGAAATAGACTCCCTGGTAGAAGAGGTTGCCTATCTCTTTATATTGCTGTTCGCCGTTGCGCCGTGCTATCAGAATTTGCGCTCCGATACTGAAACCGAATGCCACCATGAACATTACTATGTAGAAGATACCTGCAATGGCGGATGCTCCTAATTCTATCTCGCC
This sequence comes from Bacteroides sp. 2201st1_D9_2201SCRN_220225, assembly GCF_040928965.1. Classification (NCBI taxonomy): domain Bacteria; kingdom Pseudomonadati; phylum Bacteroidota; class Bacteroidia; order Bacteroidales; family Bacteroidaceae; genus Bacteroides; species Bacteroides sp. 2201st1_D9_2201SCRN_220225. Next base: position 8,628 of record NZ_JBCODG010000023.1, read on the forward strand.
CACGCGTCCCAGGAAGGCAGTGTCTGTCATGCCGATCATCTGCTCCATGAGCAGGCTGATGAGAATAGGGTAGGCTATAAGCCAGATTTCTTTGTAGGTGTATTTAGTCTGCATATTCGATAAATAGGTTTTTGGGATACATTCGATAACTCTTTTTGGGGGAGACTGATATACTCGAAAAAAGGAAAAGGAAGCCGGGCAAAGTGCATTGTCCGGCTTCCTTCTGAAAAAATATCTTGAACGGAAGTTTATTTCCTGTTCTGCTTTTCTTTCATCATCTGCTCCTGTTGCTTCTGCATAGCTTCAAGGCGGGCAGCGAAGCCGGTCTTTTTCATTTTCTTCGGGTCTTTCCTGTTCGCTTCCAGTTGTGCCAGAAGCGCTTCCTCATTCGTCATTTTGCGCATGATGATGGTAGTTACCACACTGACAAGCGTCGAAATGAAGTAGTAGTAGTTCAGTCCCGAAGGATAGTCGTTCAATATAAACAGGAACATAACGGGCATCAGGTACGACATCCATTTCATGGCTGCCATTTGCGGGTTGGCGCCAGTGTCCTGCTGCTGCATCATAAATTTGGTGTTCAGGATATTCGTTACTGTCATCAGCAGGCAGAAAAGGCTGAGGTGACTGCCCAGGAACGGAATATGGAACGGGAAATTGATGAACGCATCGTACGTGGACAAGTCATCGGCCCACAAGAAACTTTGCTGGCGCAGCTCGATGGCACTCGGCACGAACATAAACAATGCCATTAGAATGGGGAACTGAATCAGCATCGGCAGACAGCCGCCCATCGGACTCACGCCGTATTGGCTGTAAAGCGCCATCACTTCCTGCTGTTTCTTCATGGCATCTTCCTGCTTGGGATACTTCTTGCCTATTTCGTCTATTTTCGGTTTCAGTACACGCATTTTGGCAGAGGAGATGTACGTTTTCCAAGTTGCGGGAAATACCACTGCTTTTACAATCAATGTCATCAGCAGCAGAACGATACCCATGCTCAATCCCCAGCTGGACAGCCAGTCGAAGATGTTGATGGTGAACCATTTGTTTATCCAGCGGATTAACGGCCAGCCCAGATATACCAGGCGGTTGAGCTCCCACTTGTTCTCGCGTCCTTTATCGAGCGCGGTCAGCGTTTTGTAGTGGTTGGGACCGAAGTAGAAGAACAGTTGCGTCGGAGTCTTGCCGGTCGGGTCGAAAGCAGTGCTCATTTCGGCAGAGTAATCCTTGATGTAGCCGCTTCCCTGTGTCTCCAGCTTTGAGTTCAGCTTCGTTTTCTCAAAGTTGGCATCGGCGAGGAATACGGAAGAGAAGAACTGGTTCTTGAAAGCAATCCAGTCCAGGCGTTCTGCCACTTCTTTCTCATCGTTCTTGCCGGCAGACAGGTAATCGGTTCCGTCTCCGGTAATTTTATAGGTCAACTCCGCCAGGCGGTTCTCATACGTATATCCCTTTTCTATCTGACGTGCACGCTGCGACCATTCGATGTCTACATAGTCGGTGTTTGCCAGCTTGTTTGCCATACCTACGGCGTCAATTGTAAAGTCTACCAGATAGGTGTCATTGTGCATGGCATACTTAAAGTCGATATAGCTGGCGCTGTCTGCCGCCAAACGCATGGTTACGGTGCTGTCCGTACGGTTCACCACCGAAAAATAGTAGTTTTCCGTCTGTATGGTTTCCTTCTTGTTGTAGAAAAGGAAGTTCATGGAAGCATCGTTGCCGCTGAATAGGGTAACAGGTGTCTTTTTGTCCTGTCCCATATACTCTTTCAACGTAGCTGACGAAATACGTCCGCCCTTGGTGGCAACTGTCAGCTCTGCCAGATTGTTTTGTATTGTAACCTGTGAGTCGGTTCCCTGAAGAGCGTTGAAGAAGAGAGCGGTAGAGTCTGCCGTCTGTTCCTCTTTGTCATTGGCCAAGGCAGCTTCCGCCTTTGCTTTCAGGTCAGCTTCGCGTTGTTGTACTTGGGCTATGGAGTCGTAATAGCGTTGCTGTGCAGCCAGTTGCTCCTTGCTCGGACGGCTCAGAAAGCTGAATCCGACTAACAGGATTGCTATCAAGACAAGGCCTGTGATGGTGTTTTTATCCATTTAATCAAATATGAATTTTCAATTATTAATTAGTGATGATTACTTTGTTTCGTTTTCAATCGCAGCCTTTACGAAAGCTACAAATAGCGGATGCGGGTGCAGTACGGTACTGCTGTATTCGGGGTGGAACTGGGTTCCGACAAACCATTTCAGGGCGGGTATCTCTACTATCTCCACCAGGTCCGATTCCGGATTGATGCCCGTACACTGCATGCCGGCCGCTTCATACTCTGCCTTATATGCGTTGTTGAACTCATAGCGGTGACGGTGGCGCTCCTGTATGTGTTCCGTGCCATAGGCCTCGTAGGCTTTGCTGCCTTCTTGCAATACGCATTCGTAAGCGCCCAGACGCATCGTGCCGCCCATATTGGTAATGGACTTCTGCTCTTCCATGATGTCGATAACGTTGTGCGGTGTCTTTTCATCCATTTCGCGCGAATTGGCATCAGCGTATCCCAGTACGTTGCGGGCAAATTCAATGGCAATGCATTGCATACCCAGGCAGATACCGAATGTCGGAATATCGTGTGTACGCGCATATTTGATGGCTACGAACTTTCCGGCAATGCCACGTTCGCCGAAGCCCGGTCCGATGAGAACGCCCGACATGCCTTTCAATGCTTCCGCTACGTTTTCGTCCGTCAGCTTCTCGCTGTTTACGAAATCTACGGATACCTTGCGGTCATTGTATGTTCCGGCTTGTGAAAGGGCTTCGCGGATGGATTTGTAGGCATCCTGCAAATCGTACTTGCCCACCAGTGCGATGTGTACCGGTTCGGTCGTTTCTGCCTTGTGACGGCGTTCGAGGAAAGCGCGCCACGGACCCAGCCCCGGAGTATCGCCCACGGGAAGTCCCATTTTCTTCAGGATAGTTTCGTCCAGTCCCTGAGCCTGCATCAGAATAGGCACTTCGTAGATAGTAGGTGCATCGATGCTCTGTACAACGGCTTTTTCGTCTACATTGCAGAAAAGGGCCACTTTCTTGCGCAAGGTACTGCTCAACTCATGTTCCGTGCGGAGTACCAGCACATCGGGCTGGATACCGGCGCTTTGCAACTCTTTTACGGAGTGCTGGGTCGGTTTGGTTTTCAATTCGCCGGCTGCTGCAAGATAGGGTACATAAGTAAGGTGTACGCACAAGGCGTCTTTACCCAACTCCCATTTCAACTGGCGGATGCTTTCCAAGTACGGAAGAGACTCGATGTCGCCTACCGTACCACCGATTTCGGTAATTACGAAATCGAATTTATATTTGTTGCCCAACAGCTTTACATTACGCTTGATTTCATCCGTAATGTGAGGGATTACCTGAATGGTCTTTCCCAGATAATCGCCGCGGCGCTCTTTGTCGATAACGCTTTTGTAGATACGTCCGGTTGTAATATTGTTGGCCTTTGTGGTCTGGATACCCAGGAAGCGTTCGTAGTGTCCCAGGTCGAGATCGGCTTCATGGCCGTCTACCGTTACGTAGCATTCTCCGTGTTCATAAGGGTTCAGCGTACCCGGGTCGATATTGATATACGGGTCGAACTTCTGAATTGTTACTTTATAACCTCTTGCTTGCAATAATTTACCGATGGATGACGAAATAATACCTTTGCCCAATGAAGAGGCAACGCCACCGGTGACGAAAATATACTTTGTTTCTCCCACAGCTATACTGTTTTTAAATGTTTTCTCTAAAAATTAAAGCGCAAAATTATGAAAAAAAAGAGGAAGTACATAACAGTTTGGTGAAAACAATTATAAAAAGTGGAATATCTGTGCGTAATAAGGTTCTGATAAACTTTCACTTTCCACCTTTTGTAATCTGAACATTTTGATTTAATTTTGCGTTCAAATATAGATTTTAAGAAAAGTATGAGGAATAGACGTTTTTTAATAGGATTGGTTGCCGCACTGCTTTCTTTTCCGGTGATAGCCCAGAATGCTGCAAAGAGTACAAGAAAGCGGGCTGCAACGGAGAATGCGGATACATTGTCGGGTATTTGGAGCCAGAATTGGATATTGAAACTGAAACCCTGCGATAACGGGTACCGGTTGGATACAGTCTCTGTGCTGTATGAAAAATATTTCGGGGTGTTGGATTATTTGAACGATCCGGCTACTCCCGAACGGTATATTGCATACAATCCGGACTATTACCGTATGTTTGTTCCCACCACTTATTATTATGCTCCTATGGAACGCCTGTCGCAGGTTGGCTGGACTTTCCAGAAGCCGGATACTGTACCTGCGATGACGAAAGAGCTCTTGCCGTTCGATACATTGAGCTTCTTGTCGAAAGAGAATGCGAATAGGGTTGTGGACCGTGTGATGATGAATACGTACGTCAATCGTCCGGACTTGGTGGTAATGACCGAGAAAGAGATTAAAAAGAAAAAACTTTTCAAGGACAATATCGAAAAGGAAATCTCTTCCAAGCCTTCCGTGGTGAAACTCTTTGCCCAGGAGAACATGGCAAGAGTGAAAGAAGAGGCGGAAGTCGTGATACAAAAGCCCAACTGGTGGGTGACCGGTGGAAACGGTTCGTTGCAGATTACGCAAAACTATATTTCCGACAACTGGTATAAGGGCGGTGAAAGTACGAACTCCTTGCTTGCCAACCTGCAGTTGTTTGCCAACTATAACGATAGGGAGAAACTCCAGTGGGAGAATATGCTGGATGCCAAGTTCGGTTTCAACTCAGCTCCTTCCGATGAGTTCCACGATTACCTGGTAAGCACCGACCAGTTCCGCCTTTATAGCAAATTGGGTATTCAGGCTGCATCCAAGTGGTATTATACCATTACTACGGAATTTAAAACACAGTTTTGCCATAGTTACAAGGCGAATAGCGAAGAGCTGGTCTCAGCATTCTTTGCACCCGCTGATTGGTCGTCCAGTATCGGTATGGACTATAAACTGAAAAAGGAAAAGTTTAACTTGTCTGTTTTTATCGCCCCGCTGACCTATATGTTGCGCTACGTGGGCAATAAAGAGGTGGACGAAGTGAAGTTCGGCCTGGACGAGGGTAAGTGCGTCAAGCATAATTTCGGTTCTCAAATACAGCCTACGCTTTCGTGGACTATCATACCTTCTATCGTTCTGGATTCACGGTTGGACTTCCAGACCAGTTACGAGTGGACACGTATTGAATGGGAAAACACCATTAATTTTGTGCTGAACCGTTATCTCTCCACCAAACTTTATGTGCATGCCCGTTTTGATGACAGTGCCAAACCGACCGAAGGCGACAGCTATTTCCAGGTGAAGGAATTGTTGAGCTTCGGTATCAATTACAAATGGTAACCATATCTGTTGCGAATGATTAAAGGGGGCGCTCCGCTGACAGCGGGGCGCTCTTTTTTGTTTTTCAGAAGAAAAAATAGCGAAAAACTGCGAAAAACAGGAAAAAGAGCGTTTACGTACACAGAAAAAGCACTCTAATCCCTTGCAGTTCGCAAATAATGCGTAAATTTGCCGCGATTTGTAATGCACACTTTGCAAAATGGCGGATACTATAAGACATCAGGGTATTGTGGAAAACATAAACGGCACTCATCTTCAGGTGAGGATTGTTCAAACTTCAGCATGTGCTTCATGCAGTATCAAGGGACATTGCAGTTCTGCCGATACAAAAGAAAAGCTTATCGATGTTATAGATGAAAGTTCTTCTTATCAGCCCGGCGACCGTGTATGGGTTGTCGGAGAATTGTCTATGGGGGTAATGGCGGTTTTGTTTGCGTTTGTGTTTCCTTTTCTTGTTTTAATCTTTTCCCTTTTTGCTTTTATGGCTATGTGGCACGACGAACTGGTCTCTGCACTGTGTTCGTTAGGGCTCCTTATACCTTATTATTATATATTGTGGCTGAACAAGTCGCGATTGGGAAAGAAGTTCTCTTTCTCGATAAAACCGATGAACTAACTAATACATAAAACAAATAATTAATAAACAACTAATTTATGAATGTAATTCTGATTGCAGTAATTTCATTGGGGGCCATAGCGCTGGTTGCAGCGGTTATTCTTTACGTGGCTTCCAAGAAATTTGCCGTGTATGAAGATCCGCGAATTGCACAAGTGGCAGCCGTGCTGCCTCAGGCAAACTGCGGTGGATGTGGTTACCCGGGTTGTAGCGGATTTGCCGATGCTTGCGTCAAGGCAGGTTCGTTGGAAGGTAAACTTTGTCCGGTGGGCGGACAGCCTGTCATGACGAAAGTTGCCGAAATCCTGGGATTGGATGCTGCTGCTGCCGAACCAATGGTTGCAGTGGTAAGATGTAACGGAACGTGTGCCAACCGCCCTCGTGTCAATCAATACGACGGTGCGAAGAGCTGTGCTATCGCAGCTTCTCTTTACGGTGGCGAAACGGGATGCAGCTTTGGCTGTTTGGGATGTGGCGACTGTGTGTCTGCCTGCCAGTTCGGTGCTATCCGCATGAATCCCGAAACCGGGCTTCCCGAGGTGGACGAAAGCAAGTGTACTGCTTGCGGCGCATGTGCCAAGGCTTGTCCGAGAAATATTATCGAAATCCGTCCGCAAGGCAAGAAATCCCGCCGCGTTTATGTGCAGTGCGTCAACAAGGATAAGGGTGCTGTAGCCCGTAAGGCCTGTACCGTAGCCTGTATCGGCTGTGGCAAGTGTGTAAAGGTATGTCCGTTCGAGGCAATTACGCTGGAGAACAATCTGGCATACATCGATCCGAACAAATGTAAGTCTTGCCGTAAATGCGAAGAAGTTTGTCCGCAAGGTACGATAATCGCCCTCAATTTCCCGCCGCGTAAACCGAAAGCAGAAGGAGAGGCCGTTGCTTCCAAGGTTGTAGAGCCGGTGAAGAAAGTTGCGGAAGCTGCGAAGAAGCCGGTGGAAACTCCTGCAAAGCCCGCAGAAGCTCCTAAAAAAGCAGCGGAAACTTCCCAAGCTTCTGAAACTGCTGCTGCTCCGGAAACTCCGAAAACTGAAGCATAATATTAAAAGAAATTAAACGACTAAAAATACAGAATTGTATGTTGAAGACATTTTCAATCGGTGGAGTTCATCCACACGAAAATAAACTTTCAGCACATCAGCCTATCGTACAGGCAGAGATTCCGGTAAAAGCCGTTATCTTGTTGAGCCAGCATATCGGCGCTCCTGCAAAGCCTATCGTTGCTAAAGGTGATGTTGTGAAAGTAGGTACAAAGATTGCCGAACCCGGCGGCTTCGTATCAGCGGCTATCCATTCGTCTGTCAGCGGAAAGGTCGCAAAAATCGACACTATCGTCGATGCCAGCGGATACGCCAAACCGGCTGTATTCATTGATGTAGAGGGGGATGAGTGGGAAGAGACCATAGACCGTACCGATACATTGGTAAAAGAGTGCAATCTCACAGCCGAGGAAATCGTGAAGAAGATTGCGGATGCCGGTATCGTAGGTTTGGGAGGCGCTTGTTTTCCTACACAGGTGAAGTTGTGCCCGCCGCCTGCATTCAAGGCGGAATGTGTCATAATCAATGCCGTGGAGTGCGAGCCATATCTTACTGCCGACCACCAGTTGATGCTGGAGCATGCCGAAGAAATCATGGTAGGTGTTTCTATCCTGATGAAAGCCGTTAAGGTGAACAAGGCATTCATCGGTATTGAGAATAATAAGCCTGATGCTATCCAGCTGATGACGAAAGTAGCTGCCGGCTATGCCGGTATCGAGGTTGTGCCCTTGAAAGTGCAGTACCCGCAAGGCGGTGAAAAGCAGTTGATAGACGCTGTTATCAGTCGCCAGGTTGCTGCCGGTGCATTGCCTATCTCCACGGGTGCCGTTGTACAGAATGTAGGTACTGCATTTGCCGTATATCAGGCTGTTCAGAAGAATAAACCGCTGTTTGAGCGTGTCATTACCGTTACCGGCAAGTCTTTGTCCAAGCCTTCCAACTTCCTGGCACGTATCGGTACGCCGATGAAGCAGTTGATTGACGCTTGCGGCGGTCTGCCCGAAGATACGGGCAAGATTATCGGCGGCGGTCCGATGATGGGTAAGGCGCTGGTAAATACGGATGTGCCGACTGCGAAAGGCAGTTCCGGCATCCTGATTATGAACGATAAGGAAGCCAAGCGCGGTGAGGTGCAGCCATGTATCCGTTGCGCCAAATGTGTGAGTGCCTGTCCTATGGGGCTGGAACCCTACTTGCTTGCTACCGTATCGGCTCACGGCGATTTTGAAAGAGTAGAAAAAGAAGATGTCATGTCGTGTATCGAGTGTGGCTCATGCCAGTTCACTTGTCCTTCCAACCGTCCGTTGCTGGACTATATCCGTTTGGGTAAGGGTAAGGTAGGAGCGATGATACGTGCACGTCAGGTAAAAAAATGAAAGAATTGATTTAGTATAATCTTATGAATAAATTAATCGTATCCCTTTCGCCCCACGTTCACGGCGGTGACAGCGTGCAGAAGAATATGTACGGCGTGCTGATAGCATTGATTCCTGCATTTCTTGTATCGCTTTACTTTTTCGGACTGGGCGCGCTGATTGTTACGGCTACTTCCGTAGCAGCCTGTCTGTTCTTTGAATGGGCTATCGGCAAATTTCTGATGAAGAAAGAAACCACAACCATCTGTGACGGTTCCGCTATTATCACCGGTGTGTTGCTGGCATTCAACTTACCTTCCAATCTTCCTGTCTGGATTATCATTCTAGGCGCCTTGTTTGCTATCGGTGTAGGCAAGATGTCTTTCGGAGGTTTGGGTTGTAATCCTTTTAACCCGGCATTGGCGGGACGTGTGTTCCTGTTGCTGTCGTTCCCTGTGCAGATGACCACATGGCCTGCCGTAGGACAACTGACCGCTTACACGGATGCCACTACGGCTGCTACACCGTTGGCTATAATGAAAGGTGTAATCAGCGGTGCTCCGGGCATGTCTTTGAGCGACCTTCCCTCGTCTTTCAACTTGCTGATCGGTAATAACGGCGGTTGTCTGGGTGAAGTCAGCGCATTGGCCCTGTTGTTGGGACTGGCCTATATGTTGTGGAAGAAGATTATTACATGGCACATTCCCGTATCCATTTTGGCTACGGTATTCGTTTTCTCCGGCATCATGTACTGGGTTAATCCGGAAATCTATGTATCTCCGGTGGTGCAACTGCTGTCCGGTGGTCTGATGCTGGGTGCTATCTTCATGGCTACGGATTATGTAACTTCTCCGATGAGCCATAAGGGAATGTTGATTTACGGTGTATGTATCGGTCTGCTCACGGTCATCATCCGTCTGTTCGGTGCATATCCCGAAGGTATGTCGTTCGCTATTCTGATTATGAATGCGTTTACTCCGCTTATCAACACATATGTTAAACCTAAACGCTTTGGGGAGGTAGCGAAGAAGAAATGAAAAAGTTAGAATCATCCTTAAAGAATATGTTGCTGGTGCTTACGGGAGTTACTGCGATATCCGTAGCATTGCTGGCTTATGTAAATGAACTGACGAAAGAACCTATTGCGCAGGCCAATGCCAAGACGTTGAGCGATGCTGTCAGCGCCGTGGTTCCGGGTTTTGACAATGACCCGATTGCCGAAAAAAAGACTCAGGAGGTAAACGGTGTCCAATACGCTGTGTATCCCGCCACTAAAGAAGGCAAATTCATCGGTGCTGCTGTTGAAGCGACTTCCATGGGCTTTGGCGGTGAGCTGAAGGTATTGGTAGGCTTCGATGCCGAAGGCAAGATTATCGATTACTCGCTGCTGTCGCATGTGGAGACTCCGGGATTGGGCTCCAAGGCTGCCGACTGGTTCAAGAAGGGAAACAAGGGAGATATTACAGGTATGAATCCCGGTGAAGCTTCTCTGACAGTAAGTAAGGACGGCGGTAAGGTAGATGCCATTACAGCTTCAACCATTACTTCGCGCGCATTCCTGAATGCCGTAAACGTTGCATATGCTGCCTATGCAGGTCAGAATACCGCTGACGGCGCTACGGGAGCTACTCAAAAGAATGTGGAAGAGGCTGCTGAAGCAAATACGGCTACGGGAGCTACTATTAAAGTTGAACTCACTGATTCTGTCAGTGCTAAATAAGAAAGGAGTAGAGATATGAATAATTTTAAAGTATTGATGAACGGGATTGTAAAAGAGAATCCTACGTTTGTACTCCTGCTTGGTATGTGTCCTACATTGGGTACGACTTCATCTGCTATCAACGGTATGGGTATGGGACTGGCAACGATGTTCGTGCTTATCTGTTCCAATGTGGTGATTTCCGCTATCAAGAACCTTATTCCGGATATGGTGCGTATTCCTTCTTTCATAGTTGTAATCGCATCGTTCGTAACACTGCTGCAAATGGTGATGCAGGCTTACGTTCCCGCACTTTATGCGACACTGGGCTTGTTTATTCCGCTGATTGTGGTAAACTGTATCGTACTGGGCCGCGCCGAGGCTTTTGCTGCCAAAAATAATCCGGTGGCATCTTTCTTCGACGGTTTGGGTATGGGATTAGGTTTTACTATCGCATTGACTTTATTGGGTGCTGTCCGCGAATTCCTGGGCACAGGCAAGATATTCAACCTCACGATTCTTCCCGAAGAATACGGTATGCTGGTATTTGTTCTTGCACCGGGTGCGTTTATTGCTTTGGGATACCTCATTGCGTTGGTTAACAGCTTCAAGAAAGCATAATTTGTAATTCATAATTAGAATTGATATTATGGAATATATATTGATATTTATCTCGGCAATCTTTGTCAATAACATTGTGTTGTCGCAATTCCTGGGTATCTGTCCGTTTCTGGGCGTATCCAAGAAAGTGGAGACGGCGTTGGGCATGTCGGCAGCAGTGGCATTCGTGCTTACTATTGCTACAATCGTAACGTTCCTCATTCAGAAGTTTGTGCTCGATGCTTTCGGTCTGGGCTATCTTCAAACCATCACCTTTATCCTTGTGATTGCCGCATTGGTGCAGATGGTGGAGATTATCCTGAAAAAAGTATCTCCTTCTTTATACCAGGCTTTAGGTGTGTTCTTGCCTCTGATTACAACGAACTGCTGTATTCTCGGTGTGGCTATCCTCGTTATCCAGAAAGATTATGATTTGCTGACCGGTGTGGTTTATGCATTCTCTACGGCTATCGGCTTCGGTCTGGCGCTGACGCTCTTTGCAGGTCTGCGCGAACAGATGAGTCTGGTGAACGTGCCGAAGGGCATGCAGGGAACTCCGATAGCTTTGATTACTGCCGGTTTGCTGGCTATGGCATTCATGGGCTTCTCCGGCGTAGTTAAGCTCTAAGATATACTCTGAATTTAAGCTAAAGCGAAGAACCGGTTCTCTTTGTAAAAGAAGAGGGTGGTTTCTTCGCTTTGTCTTTTATGGGCAAAGTTATCGCACACGGTCAGGGGTGAATATTCTTTGATTAATTTTTACCGGTCATGTACGTGCTTTATGAATTTATTTCCTTACATTTGTAGCCTAATGATAACCTAAAAGCTAAATTATCTATATTAATATGAAAGAGAAAATCTTGGTTACAGGCGGAACCGGCTATATTGGTTCTCATACTGTGGTAGAACTTCAGAACGCAGGTTATGAAGTCGTTATTATCGATAATCTGTCAAACTCCAGCGCAGATGTTGTAGACAACATTGAAAAGGTATCGGGCATCCGTCCTGCATTCGAGAAATTGGATTGCCTGGATTACGCCGGTCTCGACGCTGTGTTTGCTAAATATAAAGGTATCAAGGCTATTATCCATTTTGCGGCAAGCAAGGCGGTGGGAGAGTCTGTGGAAAAACCGTTGCTTTATTACCGCAACAACTTGGTTTCCTTGATAAACCTGCTCGAACTGATGCCGAAGCATGGAGTAGAGGGCATTGTATTCTCTTCTTCCTGTACTGTATACGGCCAGCCCGACCATCTTCCCGTAACGGAAGAGGCTCCTATCAAGAAGGCGGAATCTCCGTACGGAAATACGAAGCAAATCAACGAAGAGATTGTTCGTGATACGGTTGCTTCCGGTGCTCCCATCAATGCGATTCTGCTGCGTTACTTCAACCCGATTGGCGCCCATCCTTCGGCACTGCTCGGTGAATTGCCTAACGGTGTGCCGCAGAATCTGATACCGTACCTCACCCAGACGGCTATCGGTATCCGTGAGAAATTGAGTGTATTCGGTGACGATTACGATACTCCTGACGGTTCCTGTATCCGCGATTTCATCAATGTGGTGGATTTGGCAAAGGCTCATGTTGTAGCTATCCGCCGTATTCTGGAGAAGAAACAGAAGGAAAAAGTGGAAGTGTTCAATATCGGTACCGGACGCGGTCTTTCCGTATTGGAATTGATCAATGCGTTTGAAAAGGCAACCGGTGTGAAGCTGAACTACCAGATTGTAGGTCGCCGTGCCGGAGACATAGTAAAGGTGTGGGCCGACCCGAAACTGGCAAACGAAGAGCTGGGCTGGAAAGCGGAAGTAGGTATTGAAGATACTTTACGCTCTGCATGGAACTGGCAGTTGAAGCTTCGTGAGAGAGGCATTCAATAAGAATAAAGATTTTGAACTTTTTAACATACAGAAAATAAACAAATGCTTCCCCGCATTTGTTTATTACATGCAAATCGGCCTGACGCTGCTTATGTATATGTGAATATCCGTAATTAGTACATATGCCTCCCCGGCATAGACAGGTAAGATTGCATAGTAGTTTTGTCGTGTTTTATTTTGTGTTTGTGTTGTGAATAAGCCTTGTCGCGAGACAGGGCTTATTTTTTAAGAGAATACGGATGGATTTTTATGATTAGGTGCATTACCGATTGTTAACCAACGTTATTATGTGTGGAATAAATTGTTCCCATTGTAGTATTAATCGTTCAAAATAGTGTAATTTATAGAAAAAATGCTTTTGAGGAGAACAATTAGACGTGATTTGTTTATACATTTGCGAAGTTGTTTATGTAACTATTTTGAATGAACAAACAGTTTGGCGCAAATGTTAGTAGAGCAGGTGAACTTGGACGATGAAAGACGCGACATGACTGATGGAAGATTCTATGCGGCGACTTACAATTTTACTGGAAATAATTAAGAAAACAGAATATAAAAAGATTGCTTATGTCACAGATTGTTGGACATATCTCTCAGGTTATCGGGCCTGTTGTAGACGTCTATTTTGAAGGAACAGAGGCAGAGCTGATGCTGCCAAGCATTCACGACGCACTGGAAATAAGAAAAAGTCACGGTAAAAGGCTGATTGTGGAAGTACAGCAGCACATTGGTGAAAACACCGTAAGAACCGTAGCTATGGATAGTACGGACGGTCTGCAGAGAGGCATGAAAGTTTACCCGTTGGGCGGACCGATCACTATGCCGATAGGAGAGCAAATCAAAGGCCGTCTGATGAATGTCGTAGGAGACTCTATCGACGGAATGAAAGAACTGGACCGTACAGGTGCCTATCCTATCCACCGCGAACCCCCTAAATTTGAAGATTTGACTACCGTACAAGAAGTACTCTATACGGGTATCAAGGTTATCGACCTGCTGGAGCCATACAGTAAGGGCGGTAAGATTGGTCTGTTCGGTGGTGCGGGTGTAGGCAAGACGGTACTCATCCAGGAGTTAATCAATAATATCGCCAAGAAGCAGAACGGTTTTTCCGTATTTGCCGGAGTGGGAGAGCGTACCCGTGAAGGTAACGACCTGTTGAGGGAGATGATTGAATCCGGTGTAATCCGTTATGGCGAAGAGTTTAAGAAAGGAATGGAAGAAGGTCATTGGGATCTTTCCAAAGTGGACTATGACGAAGTGGCCAAATCGCAGGTGTCCCTGATATTCGGTCAGATGAACGAGCCGCCGGGTGCGCGCCAGTCGGTTGCGTTGTCCGGTTTGACGGTAGCCGAATCTTTCCGTGACATGGGGTCTGAATCGAACGGTCCGCGCGATATATTGTTCTTCATTGATAACATATTCCGTTTCACCCAGGCCGGTTCCGAGGTGTCTGCCCTATTGGGACGTATGCCTTCGGCCGTAGGTTATCAGCCTACACTTGCAACGGAAATGGGTGCTATGCAGGAACGCATTACTTCTACACGCAACGGTTCCATCACTTCCGTACAGGCAGTATATGTTCCTGCCGATGACCTGACCGACCCTGCACCCGCCACTACTTTCACGCACCTGGATGCAACAACGGTATTGAGCCGTAAGATTACCGAACTTGGCATCTATCCGGCTGTCGACCCGTTGGAGTCTACCTCTCGTATTCTCGACCCGCATATCGTAGGTCAGGAGCATTACGAAGTAGCTCAGCGCGTAAAGCAGATTCTCCAACGCAACAAGGAGTTGCAGGATATTATCTCTATCCTCGGTATGGAAGAACTTTCGGATGCCGACCGCACATTGGTGAATCGTGCCCGCCGTGTACAACGTTTCTTGTCACAGCCTTTTGCTGTGGCCGAACAGTTTACCGGAGTTCCCGGTACAATGGTCTCTATAGAAGATACCATTAAAGGGTTTAAAATGATTCTGGACGGTGAAGTCGATTATCTGCCCGAACCGGCTTTCCTGAATGTCGGCACTATCGAGGAAGCAATAGAGAAAGGAAAGAAATTGCTGGAACAGGCAAAGAAATAAAAATTCAGTAGACTATAAAGATGAAAGGACTGCATTTGGATATTGTATCGCCGGAAAAGGAAATCTTCACAGGCGAAGTAGATAGTGTAACATTGCCGGGTACGCTTGGCTCGTTTACTATTCTGGTGCAACATGCACCCATTGTATCGTCGTTGAAAGCAGGTACGCTGGCTTATGTAACGAAAGACGGCGAAGAACGTGCACTGGATATTCATGGCGGTTTTGTAGAGATGAACAGCAACAGAGTTTCGGTTTGTATAGACTGACTCTTTTTGATTACCAACCTTAAATCGGATTGATGTGAGTATAACAAAACGGAACTATTTGTGGCAAGTGGCGCTTCTAACGGTATTGGTGGGCGGCATAGGCGGATGGGTTTATTATTCGGTATTCCCGCACCACTATTTCGGCGGTTATCCGCTGATACCTGCCTTCTTCCTTGTTTTCGGCGTGTTTATGATAAACATGGTTGAAAGCTGCCGTTACCGGATGCCGGGGCGGATGTTGCAGATATATCTGCTGATGCGTGTTATGCGGATGCTTGCATCTATTATTGTGATGCTGGTGTATTGCGTTGCAGTGCGTGAGGAAGCAAAAGAGTTCCTGTTGACGTTCATCGCTAACTATCTGATATATTTGACTTATGACTCCTGGTTTTTCTTCACTTTTGAAATGAACCGGAAGCTGAAAAAGAAAAAGAGACAAGAAAATGAAACAATTGCGTAACATACTAACCGGAGTATTGCTGGCATGTGGGTTATCATTACCTGCCGTTTCTATGCAGGCCGACAGTATTCCCGCAGCGCAAAACGGCCTTGTGGCCGAACTCGACAGCATGGCCCAACGTGACGATGTGACTCCTGCCGAGCAAGAGGAGAATACGGTAGACGTAAAGGAAATCGTGTTCGGGCATATCGGCGATTCGTACGAATGGCACATCACCGATTTCGGAGAAACGAAGGTTATCATTCCGTTGCCCGTCATTGTATATAGCGGCACAACGGGGTGGCACGTATTCCTTTCTTCCCGTCTGGAGGAGAACGGAGGCAGTTACGAGGGACTTTCCATTGCTCCGGAAGGCAGCAAGTACGAAGGAAAACTGGTGGAGCACGATGCAGCAGGCAATGAGGTGCGCCCGTGGGATATATCCATTACGAAGGTTACGCTGGCATTGCTCATCAACAGTGTATTATTGATAGTCATTGTACTGAGCGTTGCCCGCTGGTATCGCAGGCATCCTCAGGACAGTGCGGCTCCGGGCGGTTTCGTCGGGTTTATGGAGATGTTCATTATGATGGTGAATGATGATGTCATAAAGAGCTGTGTAGGACCGAAGTACCGTAAGTTTGCCCCTTACTTGCTTACTGCATTCTTCTTTATCTTCATAAACAACCTTATGGGATTGATTCCGGTGTTTCCGGGCGGGGCAAATGTCACCGGTAACATTGCAATTACAATGGTGCTGGCCGTTTGCACATTCCTTGCCGTTAATATTTTCGGAACCAAGGCATATTGGAAAGATATTTTCTGGCCCGATGTGCCCTGGTGGCTGAAAGTGCCTGTGCCCATGATGCCGTTTATCGAGTTCTTCGGAATCTTTACGAAGCCGTTTGCCTTGATGATACGTCTTTTTGCCAATATGCTGGCAGGACACATGGCGATGCTGGTGCTTACATGTCTGATATTCATATCGGCGAGTATGGGGCCTGCCTTGAACGGTTCGCTGACGGTAGCTTCAGTGCTGTTCAATATCTTTATGAACGGATTGGAATTGCTGGTGGCCTTTATCCAGGCGTATGTATTTACCATGCTGTCGGCGGTGTTTATCGGTCTGGCACAGGAAGAGCACACGGAGAAAGCCGGTGAGAAGAAGGCAATAAAATGAGAAAATGATAAGATTATCTGGAATATAAACATTAATAAAATAACAATTTAAAATTTGAAAGTTATGTTACTATCTGTATTATTGCAAGCTGCTGCGGCAGGTGTTGGAGTTAGTAAATTGGGCGCTGCCCTGGGTGCTGGTTTGGCTGTTATCGGTGCAGGTATGGGTATTGGCAAGATTGGTAGTTCTGCCATGGAAGCCATTGCACGCCAGCCGGAAGCATCGGGAGATATTCGTATGAACATGATTATTGCCGCCGCCTTGATTGAAGGTGTTGCATTGTTGGCGGTTGTTGTGTGTCTGTTGGTATTCTTCTTATAAAAAAAATAAATTATGTCATTGTTATTACCTGATAGTGGTCTGCTGTTCTGGATGCTCCTTTCATTCGGCGTGGTTTTTGTGGTACTGGCCAAATACGGCTTTCCCGTCATTACGAAAATGGTGGAAGAGCGTAGGGCCTACATAGACCAGTCGCTGGAAGTGGCACGTCAGGCAAACGCCCAGCTCGCCAAACTGAAAGAGGAGAGTGATGCGTTGATTGCTGCTGCAAACAAGGAGCAGGGGCGCATCATGCGGGAAGCAATGCACGAGCGTGACAAGATTATTGTCGAGGCGCGTAAACATGCCGAAGCCCTTGCACAGAAAGAGCTGGATGATGTGAAACAGCAGATTCAGCAAGAGAAGGAAGAAGCTATCCGTGATATCCGCCGTCAGGTTGCTGTACTATCGGTAGATATTGCGGAGAAGATAATCCGTCATAATCTGGACAAAGAGCAAGACCAGATGGAAATGATTGACCGTATGCTGGACGAAATGCTGACGGCCAATCGCTAATCATTAATCTTTGGAAAAATGGATATAGGAATTGTTTCGATGCGGTATGCAAAGGCTCTCATGGAGTATGCCAAGAGCACGGGTACGGAAGACAGGCTGTATACGGAAATGCGCACGTTGAGCAGGAGCTTCAGGAAGCATCCTGATTTGCGTGCGGCATTGGAGAACCCTGTACTGCCGGTACAGGAGAAATTCTCGCTTATCTGTACCGCAGCAGTGGGGGATGCTCCTGCCGGGCAGGAATTGTCCCGTTTCGTTACGCTGATATTAAAAAACAGGCGTGAGGCATTTCTGCAATATATCTGTTTGAGCTATCTGGACTTATACAGAAAGAGCAGACATATCGGTGTAGCGAAACTGACGACTGCCGTACCCGTAAGTCGTGAGATTTGGGAACGCATCCGAAATAGCGCTTCCCATTTGCTACATGCCAAAATGGAGTTACAGACCGATGTTGACCCTTCAATCGAAGGCGGATTCATATTCGACATCAACGATTTCCGTCTGGATGCCAGTATTGCTACCCAGCTAAAGAGAGTGAAACAGCAGTTCATTGATAAGAACAGAAGAATTGTATAACAGTGGTTAGTGATATAACCGAATACCGATCATTAATCACTAAACATTAATTGCTAAATAAAATGTTGTCTGAAAATATAAAAGTAAGCGAAGTCTCCGATATTCTGCGCAAACAGTTGGAAGGCATCGACACCCGCGTGCAACTGGACGAAATCGGTACGGTGCTGCAAGTCAGCGATGGCGTGGCGCGTATCTACGGGTTGCGTAATGCCGAAGCAAACGAGTTGCTGGAGTTTGACAACGGTATCAAAGCCATCGTGATGAACCTTGAAGAAGATAACGTAGGTGCTGTGTTGTTAGGCCCTACGGATAAAATCAAGGAAGGCTTCGTGGTGAAACGTACCAAGCGTATTGCTTCCATTATGGTAGGCGAGGGTATGTTGGGACGTGTTATCGACCCGTTGGGCGAACCGTTGGACGGCAAGGGGCTGATAGGCGGCGAGCTTTGCGAAATGCCGTTGGAGCGTAAAGCTCCGGGCGTTATTTACCGTCAGCCGGTAAACCAGCCGTTGCAGACCGGTCTGAAGGCTGTCGATGCCATGATTCCTATCGGCCGCGGGCAGCGTGAGTTGATTATCGGCGACCGTCAGACGGGTAAGACCGCAATTGCCATCGATACCATCATTAACCAGCGTGCCAACTACGAGGCAGGCGACCCCGTATACTGTATCTACGTAGCTATCGGCCAGAAAGGTTCCACGGTAGCATCTATCGTAAATACACTGCGCGAGAACGGTGCGATGGATTACACCATCGTTGTGGCAGCTACGGCGGGCGACCCGGCTGCGTTGCAGTATTACGCCCCGTTTGCCGGTGCTGCAATCGGCGAGTATTTCCGCGATACCGGCCGTCATGCGCTGGTTGTCTATGACGACCTGTCCAAGCAGGCCGTGGCGTATCGTGAGGTATCCTTGATTTTGCGCCGTCCGTCCGGACGTGAAGCCTATCCGGGCGACATCTTCTACCTGCACTCCCGTCTGCTGGAGCGTGCGGCGAAGATTATCAACCAGGAAGAAGTGGCACGCGAGATGAACGACCTGCCCGAAAGCCTGAAAGGCAGAGTGAAGGGCGGCGGCTCATTGACGGCGCTTCCCATTATCGAAACGCAGGCAGGCGACGTGTCGACTTACATCCCTACAAACGTAATCTCCATTACCGACGGACAGATATTCCTCGACACCAACCTTTTCAATCAGGGCAACCGTCCGGCTATCGACGTAGGTATCTCCGTGAGCCGTGTAGGCGGTAACGCCCAGATTAAGGCAATGAAGAAGGTGGCGGGTACGTTGAAGATAGACCAGGCACAGTATCGCGAACTGGAAGCATTCACCAAGTTCAGCGGCGATATGGATCCGGTTACTGCGCTCACCATCGACAAGGGTCAGAAGAATACCCGTTTGCTGGTA
Organism: Bacteroides sp. 2201st1_D9_2201SCRN_220225; assembly: GCF_040928965.1. Lineage (NCBI taxonomy): Bacteria > Pseudomonadati > Bacteroidota > Bacteroidia > Bacteroidales > Bacteroidaceae > Bacteroides > Bacteroides sp. 2201st1_D9_2201SCRN_220225. The sequence continues at coordinate 28,000 of NZ_JBCODG010000023.1, forward strand.
CAGCCCCAGTACAGTCCGATGCCTGTAGAGAAGCAGATTGCCATTCTTTATTGCGGCACGCACGGTTTGCTGAAGGATGTGCCTTTGGACAAGGTGAATGAGTTTGAACGCAGTTTCCTCGAATTCCTTGAAAGAGATTATCAGATGGAGGTGCTCGATGTGTTGAAGTCGGGTGTCATCGATGACAATGTCTGCAAGAAGATAGAAGAGACGGCGGCAAAGGCAGCCAAGCAATTTATGTAGATGGCAGTTAGGCATCCGGTAACCCCTAACCGCTAATCACTAACCCCTAATCACTATATGAAATGGCTTCACTGAAAGAGGTAAAAAATAGAATAAGCTCCGTCAAGAGTACGCGTCAGATAACTTCGGCGATGAAGATGGTGGCGTCCGCCAAGCTGCATAAGGCACAGGGGCGGATTGAGAATATGCTGCCCTATCAACGGAAGCTGAACGAGATTCTGACAAACTTCCTGAGTACGGATGTTACGGTAGAGTCTCCCTACACCGAGGAGCGTCCGGTAGGGAAGGTGGCAATTGTGGCATTCTCGTCCAATTCGTCTTTATGCGGCGCTTTCAACTCCAACGTGGCAAAGATGCTGGAGCGTACACTGGAAGACTACCGGTCGCTGGGCAAGGAGAATATCCTGGTGTATCCCGTAGGCAGGAAAGTGGAAGAAGCCGTAAAGAAATTGGGATATGAGCCGCAAGGCAGTTATCAGGAAATGGCCGACAAGCCTTCGTATGTGCAGGCTTACGAGCTTGCCGGACTCCTGATGAAAGAGTTCCTTGAAGGGCGCGTCGACAAGGTGGAGCTGATTTATCATCATTTCAAGTCTATGGGCTCGCAGG
>NZ_JBCODG010000023.1:29004-67132 GCF_040928965.1 Bacteroides sp. 2201st1_D9_2201SCRN_220225
GTATTGAGCCAGAAGATTTATACGGTCCTCTTGGATTCGAACACTTCCGAGCACGCGGCACGTATGCTTGCCATGCAGGCTGCCACGGACAATGCCAATGAGCTGATTCAGGACTTGACGAAGCAATACAACAAGAGCCGCCAGCAGGCGATTACGAATGAGCTGCTGGACATCATTGGCGGCAGTATGAAATAATTTTTCCGGCAGGAAACAAGGATAAGAGGTTATGTCTCAAAAGGATATGACCTCTTTTTTTACGGATGCCGTCCGTGCGGCAAAAAACATTAGCCGGTTTTCCTTTTCCTTTGTTTATTTGTACTACCTTTACCGTTCTAAAATAAACCGAAAAGAACAATGGAGCAGAACCCCGAATTAGCGCTTGCGTGGCAATTCATCGAAAGCACAGGCACTCATCTTTTTCTGACAGGCAAAGCCGGAACCGGTAAAACTACTTTTTTGCGCAAGCTTAAGCAGGAAAGTCCCAAACGTATGGTAGTCGTTGCGCCCACCGGCATAGCGGCTATCAATGCCGGCGGTGTTACCATCCATTCGTTCTTTCAGATTCCGTTTGCGCCTTATGTGCCCGAAAGCTCGTTCAGTACGAATGGAAAGGCAAGCTACCGCTTCCGTTTCGGTAAGGAGAAAATCAATATCATACGCAGCATGGACCTGCTGGTGATTGATGAAATCAGTATGGTACGCGCCGACCTGCTGGATGCGGTAGATGAAATGCTCCGCCGCTACCGCGACCCCTACAAACCGTTTGGCGGTGTGCAGTTGCTGATGATTGGCGACCTGCAGCAGCTGGCTCCCGTGGTGAAAGACGAGGAATGGCAGATGCTCAGCAAGTACTACGACACTCCCTATTTCTTCTCCAGCCGCGCGCTGAAGCAGACGGAATATTGCACCATCGAGCTTAAGACCGTATACCGGCAGAATGACGGAGACTTCCTGGAGCTGCTGAACCGCATCCGTGAGAACCATTGCGACCCGCAAGTGCTGGAAACGCTGAACCGCCGCTATCTCCCCGGCTTCCAGCCTCGGAAAGAGGAAGGATATATCCGTCTGGTCACCCATAACTATCAGGCGCAGCGTATCAACAGCTACGAGCTGGAACAGCTTCCGGGACGTACCTATGCGTTTCGCTCTACTGTCGAGGGGAAGTTTCCCGAATATTCATACCCCACGGACGAAGTTCTCGAACTGAAAGAAGGCGCTCAGGTGATGTTCGTGAAGAACGACTCCTCCGGCGAGCACCGCTACTACAACGGTATGATTGGTGAGGTAACCTCCGTCTCCTCCGGCAGTATCGAGGTATGCGCCAAAGACAGCGGGGATACTTTCCTGTTGCAGGAAGAGGAGTGGGCGAATGCAAAATACGTCTTGGACGAAGAGAGCAGGGAGATTGTAGAAGATATTGAAGGTACTTTCCGGCAGTTTCCCCTGAAACTGGCGTGGGCCATTACAATCCACAAGAGTCAGGGGCTTACGTTTGAGCGTGCCATTATCGACGCCAGCGCATCCTTTGCGCATGGGCAGACGTATGTGGCACTGAGCCGTTGCAAGACGCTGGAAGGCCTGGTGCTCAGCGCACCGCTTTCGGCAAAGGCTGTTATCAGCGACCGTGCCGTAGACCGGTTTACGGAAGAAGCCCGCCGGAACGAACCGGACGAAAACCGCTTCCATTCACTGCAACGTGCCTATTTCCACGGGCTGCTGTCGGAACTGTTTGATTTCCTGCCGCTGGCACAAGCGTTGCAGCGCTATGTACGGCTGGTCGATGAACATCTTTATAAACTCTATCCCAAGCAGCTTGCCGCCTACAAAGAGGCGGCGGAGCGTTTCCGCGAAAAGGTGGTAAAAGTGGCGCAGAGGTTCGGCATACAGTACAACCGCCTGATTGACGCCGCACAGGACTATGCTGCGGACGAAACCCTGCAGGAGCGGATTGTTGCGGGAGCCGGTTACTTTAAAGATGAAATGGCGCTTTTGTATCCCGTATTAATAGGGCCACGCGCTCTTGCCACGGATAATAAGGTGCTGAAGAAGCAACTGAACGCAGCCAAAGAGGATTTGAATACTCTTTTCCTGTTGAAAAACAGACTGCTGGCATACATAACGGAACACGGATTCAGCACAGCCGGGTATTTGAAGCGGAAAGCCATACTGTCTATCGGCGAGCATGCTGTCTCCGGCAAAGAGGACCTGAAGCGGAGAGGCATGCTGGATACAGTGGAGAAGAACATGCAGGACCGCAAAAGGAAAGAAACGGCGGCATCTTCCGTTCAAGTGCCTTCGGACGTACTGCATCCCGAACTATACGACCGCCTGGTGGCTTGGAGAAACACGGAAGCAGCCCGTTTGGGGCTGCCGGTCTACACGGTCATCCAGCAAAAGGCCATTTTGGGCATCAGCAACCTGTTGCCTGCCGATAAGGACATGCTTGTCCGCATCCCTTATTTCGGGAAGAAAGGGGTAGAGAAGTACGGAGACACCATTCTGGAAATAGTATATGCGTACTGCAAGGAGAAAGGATTGGCAGAGCCGGAGCTTATGCTTTAGTTAGGGTCGAACCGCTGTATCTGATTATATCAGTTTGTGATGTTTACGGTTAGAACGGCGTCCGGTTGCCCTGCTGTACTTCGATGCGTATGCCGAATGCACCGTTGGCGGATTTCATTTCAAATGCTCCCTTGAAGTTGTTCTTCTCCCACGGCAATGCCGAACGGTTGGGAACTTTCCAGCCGTCCTTGTCGTACTCGCCGTATGTATTGATACGCATTCCGTTCTTCAGTTTGAAGCTGCCCATTTGCAGGTTCTCCGGCGATGACCAGAAGCCCGTCAGCCCAAACGGATTCATGCTGTAAACGGTGGCGTTGGTGAGCGAGAACACATTTGAAAGCCCCTGCGAGTAGGTCGCGTCCGGGTTGAGACGGAATATCCGGCTGTAGTCTTTGCTTGCATCCGGTATTTCCAACGTAAACCGGGGCAGGCGGGGAGCTTCCATTCTCATGAGGCTCATGTCCAGGAGAAAGCCGTCATAATTCTTCGTTTCGGGTAGGAATGTCCCTTCGGGCGGCGTACCGTCGGGCAGGCTATGGGAGCGTATGCTGTCGCCCTTCGCTTCGGTTTGGGCGTGCAGTGAAACGACGCTTGCCAGCAGGGCGATGATAAAAAAACAAACTTGTTTCATGATTGGGCACGGTTATTGTTTTCTTCTCAGACAAAGATAATCCTTTCCGTCAATTTTCTGAAACTTCTTTATATTATTTCTTATTCTTTATACTATCAGTTTATAGCCTATCCCCCGCACGTTTACGATGCGGATGCGGTCGTCTTGCGCCAGCTTGTGGCGCAGCTTCGTTATAAATACGTGCAGGCTGCGGGAGTTGAAGAAGCTGTCGTCTCCCCAGAGGTCGAGCAGTACATTCTGGGTATTGACCACCTGATTGCGGTTCTCGCAGAGGCGCTTCAGTATTTCCGATTCGCGGTGTGAGAGTTCCATCTCCGTATCGGCGTGCGGAGCAGCACCGGTTCCTGTATACGACAGCCGTTGCGTGACGGGGTTGAACCGGTAATTGCCTATTTCAAAGTCGGTGACTTCTTTGGGAGCAGGTTCCGTAAAGTTGAAAGCCTTGCCCGCCAGCGCCTTGATGCGGATAATCAGTTCCTGCATACCGAAAGGTTTCTTCAGATAATCGTTGGCGCCGAGTTCAAAGCCCTCTACAACATCATTGATGGCAGAGCGTGCAGTGAGGAAAAGCACCGGCGTGTGCTTGTCGGTCTGGCGGATGCGGCGTACCATTTCGAAGCCGTCCATACGGGGCATCATGACGTCTGCCACCAGCACATCGGGGCGCAGGTCGAAGAACAGGCGCAACCCCTCCTCGCCGTCGGCAGCGGTGTGGATAATGAAACTTTGCCCTTCCAGCGTGTCCTTTATAATCATGGCGAGGGTCTCTTCATCCTCAACCAGCAATACTTTTATTTTATCCATGACATCCTTATCTTTCTTGTTATTCTTGTTTATGTAATATCTGTATGTACTCCGGGGATATATTCCTGTTTCTCCTAAGTAAACTTCCGTTTCCGCCGGGAGAAACTTCCGTTCCCATTAGGGGAAACGACAGTTCCCTTTAAAGGAAACGCGCGTTCCCCTTAAGGGAAACCGGAGTTTCTTCCGGGGGAAACGGGCGGGTACTCCTTTTATCCGTTCGGAAACCTCAGAGTGAACGTGCTTCCTTTGCCCGGTTCGCTCTTTACCGTTACGCTTCCGCCGTGCTTTTCGGTCATGGTCTTGACATAGAACAGACCGAGGCCGTAGCCCTTCACGTTGTGCAGATTGCCGGTGGGAACGCGGTAGAACTTATCGAATATGTGGCTCTGCTTTTCGGGAGCGATACCTGTTCCACGGTCGCTGATGGCGATTTCAACAAACTCTCCTTGTCCGGCAGAGGCGGTTTGCCGGCAACGGATGTTTACGTCCGCTGCTTCGGGCGAGTATTTTATGGCATTGTCAATCAGGTTGCTGATGATGTTGCTGAAGTGCGTACGGTCTGCCGTGAGGGTAAGCCCGACAGGCTCGATGTCCGTAGAGATATGCACGGGCTTCTCCGCCTTCAGTTTATGCTGCTCGATAAGCGGTTCGAGAATGCTTTCCATGGACAGCGGTTCCGGATGCAGGCGGAAGGTCTTGCGGCGTTCCATGCTCATGGAGAGTATCTGTTCGACAAGTCCGCTGAGCCGTTGCAACTGTTCCTGGCAGATGCGCAGATACTTGTCGCGCTTGGCCTTTTCGTCCGCCTGGTTAAAGTTCAGCAGGGCATCGTTGGCGGCATAGGCCACGGCGATAGGGGTTTTCAGTTCGTGGGTGATGTTGTTGGTAAAGTCGCTTTTCATCTCCTCCAGCGTCTTTTGCTGCAAGATGGTGCGGATAAGTATCCAGAACGCGAAGCAGAGGATGATGAGGATAACGAACGAGGTAGTCAGAATGCCCGACATCTGCTTCAGCACCAACGGGGTAACGGGTTCCATCCAAAGGCGGTAGCTCTGATGGGTACTGATGTCGAAAGCGTACTCGTATAGCTTGGCTTCGGGGCTTGGAACGTATCCGGGAGTACCGGCCACGGCAAGCGTGTCTGTAAACGTATGGGGAGATGCTTTGTCGTTCGTATAGATATGCTCCAGGCGGTGGGGCAGCGTGATGCCCCGGTCTTTGAGCTGAAAGGTGAGCAGGCTGTCGTATACAAGGACATCGGGGTCGGAAATGACATCCAGGCCGGAGTGCAGGCCGCGCTGGAAATATGTGGCGAGTTCCAGCATGCTGTTCTGGTCGCGCAGAATAACATCCAGCCCGCTGTTTGCCCTCAGTGCGGCCTGGGGCAGAACATCGGTGTCTTTTATGGCGGCTTCCAGCTTCTTTTGGGCTGAATCGGCATTCAGCCATTGAGCCTTGTTCCGGTCTTTGTTCCGTTCTATGAAAAGTACATCGTCGGAGTCCGGGACGGCGATGCCATCACGGGTGATAATAGCCTGTACGGAGGAATTGTCCGAGATACTCATCAAAAGGGTGTCGCTCTTTTGATGAATGACCTGCTGGTCGGAGGTTTCTTCTTTCCGGCCGTTGCGGTCTATGCTGGTGGTGCTGTGTACATAGGTTTTGTTTTGCGTTCCGTCTTTCTCGAATCCGGCGGATACGCTCACTGTCCCATGGTCGGCACTGTCCTTGCGCATCCTTTCCACACGCAGCATCATTTCGTTATAGTCGCTCATGCGCATGGCTTCTATGATGTTGCGCTCCAGGTCGTTGCGCATGGTGCGGTACAGCCCGCCGAGCCAGTAGGCCTGGTAGGAGAAGATACCCGCCAAAGACAGGATAACGAGTATGGCAATGTATTTCAAAGGCAGTTTCATGGTGGTTCCTTGATATTTGTGCAGGCAAAGATAAGGAGTTATGGTGTGCGGTGTATCGTGCGATAAGACTAAATAACACTTCCGGTAACAGTAGATAACACTTGGTAAGCAGGCGATAACACAAAGTCGGGCGGGTAATGCCGTACTTTGCGGTGTGAAAACGAACTAAAACATCAAATACAATAAATTAAAGCATCGAATACGTATGAAACGATTTTATCTGTTATCAGTAATCAGCCTTTTTAGTGCCGGCATCTCCGCCCAGGAAATCACCGGCGGAGAACGTACCCTCAGCGCCGACAGCATCATTACCTCGGATGCCCGCCTGGACAGTATCTACCAAAGCCTGCCCGAAGTGATGATTACCGGCGAACGCCCCGTAGTCAAAGCCTCGCAAGGCAAACTGGTGTATGACTTGCCGCGGCTTATCCGCGACCTGCCTGTGGACAATGCCTACGATGCCGTAAAGGAGCTTCCCGGTGTAACCGAGATGAACGGCGGCTTGCAACTGGCAGGACAGGGTGTCACCGTCATTCTGAACGGAAAAGTGACCACCCTCAGCGTCGAACAGCTTTACACACTGTTGCGGAGTATCCCCGCAAGCCGGATAGAAAAAGCCGAAGTGATGTACAACGCACCCGCCCGCTACCAGGTGCGCGGCGCACTTATCAACGTGCAACTGAAGCAAACCGCGGACGGTCCCTCTTCCTGGCAGGGCGAACTCTACGGCAAATACAATCAGAAGCATTACGAAGGTTTTGAGGAGCGCGCCAGCCTGTTATATAACGGAAATAAATTCTCAACGGATTTTCTTTACTCGCACAAACACGGCCGTACTTACACTACGACGGACAAAGATGCTATGCACGCTTTGGCGGATGGCTCGGTGTACCCGATGGCAACCGATGAGGTACGCCGCGGCCGTTCGCATACGCATAGTTTCCGGGTGGGAGCCGATTATACTATCGCTAAAGACCATCAGTTGAGCTTTGTTTATAACGGTAACTATACAACGTCTCACAACCGGATGAATATCAACGGTTCGCAGCAGTCCGCCACGTTGAGCAACAGTACCGACTGGCTTCACAACGGCCGGCTGGATTATTCTACGCCTTTCGGTATGAAAGCCGGTGTGGAGTTCACGTACTACCGTTCTCCGTCCGACCAGTTGCTGAACAGCCGCCTGCTGGAAAACGACGAGCTTGACTTCTTTACACAGGACTGCCAGCGCATTAACCGCTGGAAAATGTTTCTGGCGCAGGAACACAGCCTGGGCAAGGGCTGGGGACTGAATTACGGTATTGTCTATACCACCGGCATCGACAACAGTTACCAATATTACTACGACCCGGAGACCGGCGAACAGTTGGGAGATGAAAATACAACTTCGTTGGCAGCCGGTGATAATTCCGCCGGTAACTTCACTAATATGAAATCCCGCAAACGGGAAGAGACGCTGAACATCTATGCAGGTTTCAGCAAGAGTTTCGGCGATAAGCTCTCGCTGGATGCCTCGCTGGCTGTGGAGCGTTATAAAACGCCCGTTTGGAACCAGTGGGATTGGTATCCTACCGTCAACCTGAACTATATGCCTGCCCCCGGACATATCCTGCAACTTGCGCTGAGCAGCGATAAGCACTATCCCGACTATTGGGCCGTGCAGGATGCCGTTTCCTATATCGGCGGCGGATATTCCGAGATTCACGGCAACCCTCTGCTGAAACCTGCGCAAAGCTATGAGTTTCAAATGAACTATATCTTAAAGAGCAAGTACATCTTCAGCACTTGGTTCAGCCACACCAAGGACTACTCGGTACAGACGCTTTACCAGTCCTCGCAACGGTTGGTTGAGATCTATAAATACCTGAACTTTGACTACCGTCAACAGTTTGGCATACAGGCATCAGTGCCCTTTAAGGTAAAGAACTGGTTGAATTCCCGCCTGACCTTTATCGGCATCTGGCATCGCGAGAAAGACAGCGACTTTTGGGATATCCCCTTCGACCGCAAACAGTGTTACGGCATCGCCCAAATGAACAACACCTTCACCCTTTCCACCAAGCCCGACCTGAAGCTGACCGTCACCGGATTTGTGCACAGCAAAGCGATTCAGGGAATTTACGACCTGCCTGTTTCCGGCAATGTAAATGCCGCCTTGCGCTATGGCTTTGCCAAGGGAAAGGCTGTCCTGAATCTGTATTGCAACGATATATTCGAGACCGGGCAGATTTCTCCGCGCATCCGCTTCCAGACGCAGAATGTAACCAACCATTACTCTTGTTTCCGCGAGTTGGGCGTATCGTTCACATACAAGTTCGGCGGTTATAAGGAAAAGAAGAGGGAAGGAGTGGATACGTCGCGGTTCAAGTAAAAATAAAGGAAAATCTTTGAGTCTGAGAGGATTAATATGCCATGGCCTTTTGCAATTACCGTTTTTTATTACTACTTTTATCGCGATATACATTTATAATTTACCATAATAGTTGTTTTAATGCATAAACAAGGTAAAAAAGGTACATTCCGTACCCGTGCGATAGAACTGTTTTGCTGTTTTTTCTTTTTTCTCTTTTTTACAAATCAAGCTATGGCACAGAAGAGCCTCTCAGACTCTTACAGTAATATACTGATTATTAACTCGTATACGGAAGCAGCTCCCTGGAGTTCCAGGATAATATCCGCAGTTACGGGTTATGTACAGGACATTCCCTATATGACTCTCTATACCGAGCATATGGACATGTTGCTGGTGGACAACGACTCTATCCTGGAGCAGTTCCGGAAGATGCTTTCCGGTAAGTACGAAAAGAATCCGCCGAGCGTGCTGTTGCTGTTGGGAAGTCCCGCTATGGTATTGCGTGATGATTTTAAAAGGATGTGGGGCGACGTTCCGATTGTATTGTGTGCCGAAGCCGATTACATAGGGCCTACCGAAGCGTATGTCAGGAAGTATCCTATTGACGTGGCGGAAAGGATTCCCCTTGCCGATTTGGCCAAGCCCTATAATCTGACCTTTTTGTATTCCGACTTTTATATTAAGGAAAATATAAATTTGGTTTGCCGGATGACTCCGAAGATTAAAAACTTCATCTTTATTGGAGACGGGCGGCAAAGCAATCAAACCAACGATTGGCTTATCCGCCAGGAATTGAAGAAGAATTATCCGGAAGTGAACTACCGGTTCCTGTCTCCGCAGCAGCTTTCTGCCAATGAACTGTTGGATACGCTTTATACAATCGACCCTCAGACCACGGGAATTCTTTTCTCGTCCTGGATTTACAAACGCTCGTTTGCCGGCAACACCTCTTTGGTGACTAATTTTCACCAACTGATTGCAACGGCTCCCGTTCCTTTGTTCACAATAGGCATGGTTACGGTTAAGGATACCGCAGGGGGCATGCTGGGCGGTTATGTCTTCGATCAAGACCAGTACAACCGGAATGTTGTAAACTACCTGTCATTGGTACTGTCCGGCAGCAAGGCGTCCGACATCCCGTTCTATCTGCCTGCCGACGGGGCCCCTGTGCTGAATTACAGCGTTTTGCTCCGTAAAGGCCTTTCATTGGACTTATGTCCTGCCGGCACCGTGTTTTTTAACAAACCGTCTACATTCTGGGAGTTATATGGTTATTTCATTGTAGGAGCCATTGTATGTTTCATCTTGCTTGCCTTGTTTTTTCAATACCGTTTCAGTCACCTGGAGAAACTGAAGAAGTTGCAGCAGAACGAATTGGAGGTGATGATTTCTTATAAGAACCTGATAAACAATATGCCCGTACTCTATATGCAGGAAGAATTGATTCTCGATGAAAACGATATGCCTGTGGACTTGGTATATCGGAAAACCAATTCGCTCTTTGAAAAGATGTTCTCGCTGGAGGAAAGCGTAATCGGCAGGAAAGCAAGCGAGGTATTTCCCGAATCCACTCCGGAGTTTCTGCATTTTATCAAGATGTCATTGGACGAGAATAAGGCCATCACATTCCCGTATTACTTCAAGCGGATAGACACATTCTTCAATATAGTGCTGAAAGGCACTCACCAAAGCAATACGGTCGATATTTTCTGTCTGGACAGCACCGAACTGCACAAAGCGCAGCAGAAGCTGAGTGCCACCAACAAGAAGCTTGCCATGGCGTTGGATGTTGCCAATATTGTGCCCTGGAAATGGGATTTGCTGAACAGAACCATACTTTGCGACATAAACAGGCCCATAGAGCTGGGTGTGACGGGTAGGAAGGTGGACGAATCGCAATTGGCCGTACCCGACTCGGAGTATTTCTCAAAAATATTCAAGGAAGACCGTGAGCGTGTGAAACAAGCCTACCAGGACTTGCTGGAAGGGCGTACGGATAAGGTAAAGGAGGAATATCGCGTCATCAGCGTAGAGAATCATGTTCCCAGGATGGAGTGGGTGGAGGCGCAGGCTGCGATAGAGACCCGTGATGAAAACGGGAAACCGCTTACTCTGGTAGGTTCGTCGCTGGTTATTACCCAACGTAAGAAAATGGAAATGGAACTGACAACAGCCAGAGACCGGGCTGAAGAGTCCAACCGTCTGAAATCGGCTTTCCTTGCCAACATGAGCCATGAAATACGTACGCCTCTCAATGCCATTGTCGGTTTTTCCGGCATATTGGCATCTGCCGATGAAGAGCAGGACAGGCAGGAATACGTAAGCATTATTGAGAACAACAATGCTTTATTGCTGCAATTGATCAGTGATATTCTGGATTTGTCGAAGATTGAAGCCGGTACTTTGGAGTTTCACTATTCCAATATCGACCTGAACAGGACAATGAACGAACTTACCGATTCATTGTCGCCCCGAATTGATAAAAATAAGGTACAGTTCAGCTTCCATCCTGCGAAAGAGTCCTGCTTTATCTATACAGAAAAAAACAGGCTGTCGCAAATACTCATCAATTTGATAACGAATGCCATAAAGTTCACTTCCGAGGGAAGCATCCGTTTTGGCTACGAGTTGCGCGGGCGGGAAATCTATTTCTATGTAAGTGACACCGGTTGCGGGATTCCGGAAGATAAGCTGCAGGGAATTTTCGGACGCTTTGTCAAATTGAATAACTTCAAGCAGGGAACCGGGCTGGGACTTTCCATCTGCCAGACTCTGGTGGAGCATATGAAAGGTAATATCGGAGTGGTTTCGGAAGAAGGAAAAGGCTCTACATTCTGGTTTACCCTTCCTTATAAACCGGCAATGGCGGACGATGGAAGGGCAAAGGAGGCGGACATACAGCCGATAGCTGTAGAGAAAGACAAATTAACCATTCTCATAGCCGAGGATAATGACAGTAATTACAAACTGTTCGCATCCATCTTGAACGGGGAGTATCAGTTATTGCATGCTTGGGACGGTCAGGAAGCGGTGGATATGTTCCGGAAATACAATCCGCAGATTATACTGATGGATATTAATATGCCTGTGATGGACGGGTATGAAGCGACGAAAGAGATACGCAAGTATTCCACAAAAGTTCCTATTATCGCAATTACGGCTTTTGCTTACGCTTCGGACGAACAGAAGGTAATGGAAAGCGGCTTCGACGGCTATATGCCCAAACCCATTAACGCCCGTCAGTTGAAGGCGCAATTGAAGGATATTATGCAGCGACGCATCATACTGCTGTAATACGGTTTGCACCGACTTCGTCAAGACTGGAGACGATATGGCACGACTTTCGGATATTTGCATTATCTTTGCAACTTCCAAAAAAGAAAGTTTGTTTTATCAAGAAAAGTGTCTTATATGAAATCGGATATCGAAATAGCACGCAGCATTGAACTGAAGAAAATAAAGCAGGTTGCCGAAAGTGTCGGCATTCCCCGTGAAGAAGTAGAGAACTACGGCCGCTACATTGCCAAGATTCCCGAACACCTGATTGACGAGGAGAAGGTAAAGCAGAGCAACCTGATTCTGGTAACCGCCATTACGGCCACAAAGGCAGGCATTGGCAAAACCACGGTCTCTATCGGCCTGGCATTGGGACTGAACAAGATAGGCAAGAAAGCCATCGTAGCCTTGCGCGAACCCTCGCTGGGTCCGTGCTTCGGCATGAAAGGCGGAGCGGCAGGCGGCGGCTACGCGCAGGTACTTCCTATGGAGAAGATAAACTTACATTTCACAGGAGATTTCCATGCCATCACTTCCGCTCACAATATGATTTCCGCTTTGCTGGATAACTATATCTACCAGCATCAGGCGGACGGATTCGGCCTGAAAGAAATCATCTGGCGGCGTGTGCTCGATGTGAACGACCGCTCCCTGCGCAGCATTGTTACCGGACTTGGACCACGTACCAACGGGGTTACCCTGGAGTCCGGTTTCGACATTACACCTGCATCGGAGATTATGGCAATTCTCTGTCTGGCAAAGGATACGGAAGACCTCCGCAGACGCATCGAGAATATCATACTCGGTTTTGACTATGAGGGCAAGCCGTTTACAGTGAAAGATTTAGGTGTGGCGGGCGCCGTCACCGTACTGCTGAAAGATGCCATTCATCCCAACCTGGTACAGACCACCGAAGGAACAGCCGCTTTTGTGCATGGCGGTCCGTTCGCAAATATAGCGCATGGCTGCAACTCCATTCTCGCTACCAAAATGGCTATGACCTTCGGCGATTACGTAGTGACCGAAGCCGGCTTCGGTGCGGACTTGGGAGCGGAGAAGTTCTATAATATCAAATGCCGCAAAAGCGGTCTGCAACCCAAACTGACCGTTATCGTTGCCACTGCACAGGGATTGAAGATGCACGGCGGTGTCAGCCTCGACCGCATTAAGGAGCCGAACATGGAAGGACTGAAGGAAGGCTTTGGCAATCTTGACAAACACATCCGTAACCTGCGCTATTTCGGGCAGACCGTTGTGGTTGCCTTCAACCGTTTTGCCAGCGATACGGACGAAGAAGTAGAAGCTATCCGCCGTCATTGCGAAGAGGATTTGAAAGTGGGCTTCGCCATTAACAATGCCTTTGCCGAGGGTGGGGAAGGTGCGGTGTATTTGGCTAACCTCGTTGTGGAAACAATCGAAAAGAAGCCATCCGCCCCGTTGCAATACACTTACGGGGAGAACGATACCGTACAGCAGAAGATAGAGAAAGTGGCATGCAACCTTTATGGCGCAAGTGTAGTGACCTACAGCAGCGCTTCACGCAAGATGATGAAGCTTATCGAAGAAATGGGTATTGCACATTATCCCGTCTGCATAGCCAAGACGCAATACTCCTTCTCCGCCGACCCCAAAATATACGGCGCTGTCAATAACTTCGAGTTCCACATCAAGGACATCGTTATCAACAACGGTGCGGAAATGCTCGTTGCCATTGCCGGTGAGATACTCCGCATGCCGGGGCTGCCCAAAGTGCCGCAAGCGGAGCACATCGACATAGTGGACGGCAATATAGAGGGGCTTTCCTGAACCTTCTTAAATAGAGAATTGAAAATTGAGAATTAAAAAATAAGCTGCGCAAGGTTCGTTTGAACTGCGCAGCTTATCTTTTTTACTTTTTATTGTAGAAACTATTATTTCCCGATTTCATAATCAGTAAGCGAACAGAGGATATTCCTTCATCTTGGCATTTACGCGTGCGCGGACGTCGGCAATGACCTGTTCGTTTTCTACGTTGGAGAGAACGGTCTCAATCATTTCAGCGATTTCCAGCATCAGGTCTTCTTTGGCGCCGCGGGTGGTGATGGCGGGAGTACCCAGACGGATACCGGAGGTCTGGAATGCGGAGCGGGTATCGAACGGAACCATGTTCTTGTTCACGGTGATGTCGGCAGATACCAGTGCCTTTTCGGCTACCTTACCTGTCAGGTCGGGATATTTGCTGCGCAGGTCTACCAGCATGGAGTGATTGTCCGTACCGCCGGAAACGATGGTAAAGCCACGGTCTATCAGGGCTTGTGCCAGCGTAGCGGCGTTTTTCTTCACCTGTTTGGCATATTCTTTCCATTCCGGTTGCAGAATTTCGCCGAAGGCAACGGCTTTTGCAGCGATGACATGCTCCAGCGGACCGCCCTGAATGCCGGGGAATACGGCAGAGTCGAGCAATTGGGACATCATCTTGATTTCGCCCTTCGGTGTTTTCTTGCCCCAGGGGTTGGGGAAGTCCTTGCCCATCATGATGACACCGCCACGAGGACCGCGGAGTGTCTTATGGGTGGTAGAGGTCACGATATGGGCATATTTCACGGGATTATCCAGTTCGCCTGCGGCAATCAGTCCGGCTGGGTGTGCCATGTCTACCATCAGGATAGCACCTATCTTGTCGGCTATTTCGCGCATGCGTTTGTAGTCCCATTCGCGTGAGTAGGCAGAACCGCCGCCGATAATCATTTTCGGTTTCTCGCGCAGGGCCACTTCTTCCATCTGGTCATAGTCCACACGTCCTGTTTCCTTATTGAGGTTGTACTCGCAGGGGGTGTAGATAATGCCGGAAGTATTCACTGACGAACCGTGAGAGAGGTGACCGCCGTGTGCAAGGTTGAGGCCCATGAATTTGTCGCCCGGGTTCAGCACTGCGAGGAATACGGCAGCGTTGGCCTGTGCACCTGAGTGCGGCTGTACGTTTGCCCATTCTGCGCCGAAAATCTGTTTCAGGCGGTCGATGGCAATCTGTTCGCTTTGGTCTACGACTTCGCAACCGCCGTAGTAGCGCTTGCCGGGATAACCTTCTGCATACTTGTTGGTGAGGCAGGAACCCATTGCCTGCATAACCTGATCACTTACGAAGTTCTCTGATGCAATCAGTTCAATACCTTTGAGCTGACGTTGATGCTCTTTTTCGATGATATCGAAAATTAAATCGTCTCTTTTCATTCTTGCTTATTAGATAGGTTTGATAATACTGTATTCTCTTATTAAGCGTACAACGTACAAATTTAGAAGAAATAAATGAATAAACTGTAAGAAAAGTAAGAAATTTCCTGTCAAAAGAACACTCCAAGCGAAAAACTCAGAACATTTTCCCGCCTGTGGAAACGTATCTGGTTGGCAAGAGGTACTTCCTCACCGGCATTTTCGTCATAGACCGGCTTGTAGCTGATACGCTTTGAAATGTTGTGCAGTCCGATGTCGTAGCGGAAATCGAAGAAGATGCGGGAAATCGTTACAGCAACGCCGGCGGTGAGGCTGACGTTCAGCGGATAGAGTTCCTCCTCGATGTCCCGCTGGTCGAAATTCTCGAAAGTGACCTTGCTCTGCCTGTCCCAGATGTAGCGTATTTTCGGTCCGCCGAATACGGCAAGGCTGTAAGGCCCTTCCTTGATGATGTTGTATCCGTAGATTACGGGAATCTCAAAGCTGTGGATAGACGAGGTGATAGAGGCCATTTCAGGTATGCTGCTTTCGGGCGCGTTTTCGGGTAGCGGCTTCTCGAAGGTAATGTTGCAGCGGTTTATCGTGTACGACAGTTCCGGTTGCAGGAAGTGGCGTTTGAAGTTTATCCGCATGAAGAACGAGCCGAAATAACCTATCTTATAGTTATTCTGCACCTCGTCGATGACAGTACCGTTCAGCACTAAATCCGATACGAGGAAGAGCGAAGAGGTAAACCCGCCCTTGATACCGAAGTTCACCCGCCGGTCGTGGCGGTGGGTGTGCTGGGGGTGTTCCGGTTTATCCATTCCGGGCACAACCGGCAGTTGACCCCACATGGCTGTGGAGAAGGCCAGCAAACAAACCCCGAAAAGTAACCATCTTCTTCCCATAATCAATTTTTATTTATTACTTTTTCTTCTCTACCGACCAGCCGAATTTCCCGATTTTCTCTCCCAGCCCGTAATAGCCGCCATGCACGTAGACCAGCAGGTTGGATTCTGCCAGCTCCAGTTTTCCGGTTTCCGTATTCAGGTGGGAGGTGTCGGCGCGTACATTCACCACATCGGCAATGAACATGTCGTGCGAGCCGAGGGCAACGATTTCCTTTACCCTGCACTCGATGCACAAGGGAGATTCCTCGATGAGCGGGGCGCTGACAACGGTACTTTTGCCAGGTGTCAGCTTCATCTCCTCGAATTTGTTGTAGTTCTTGCCCGAACGTACGCCGCACCAGTCGGTGGCGCGCGCCATATCCTTGGTTGTCAGGTTAATGACAAACTCCATGTTGCGCTTGATGATGTCGTAGGAGTGACGTTCTGGCCGCACGGAAATGTAGCACATGGGCGGGTTTGTACAAATGGTTCCCGTCCATGCAACGGTCAGTATGTTATATTCTTCCGGGGTGCTTCCGCAGCTCACCAGTACGGCGGGCAGCGGATAAATCATGGTTCCCGGTTTCCAGTCTTCTTTCATCAGATTATCTCTATGTCCTCTCTTGTCTGTTCTTTCTCGCAATAGTGGCATTTGATTACGCAGTTCTCCTTGTCCACCACATGAAACAGGGTAGGCATCGGTTCGTTGTTGGTGATGCACTTGGGATTGGCGCATTTTACGATGCCGCGCAATTCGTCGGGCAGTTTCACTTCACGTTTCTCCACCACTTCGTAGTCGCGGATGATGTTCAGCTTTACGTTGGGGGCAACTACGGCAATGCGGTTTATCTCATCGTCGCAGAAGAACTTATCCGCTATTTTGATGATACCCTTTGTTCCCAGCTTCTTGCTTTTGAGGTTGAAACCGATAGTAATGTTGTTGTTCATCTGCTCCAGTCCCAGCAATGATACTACTGTAAACAGCTTCTCAGAGGGTATATGGTCGATGACAGTGCCGTTTTCCAATGCGGCCACCTGCAATTCTTGTTTTTTCATGTCTCCTAAATAAAACCAGTAATATACTTCCTTATACTTTACTTAACGTCGTCCAGCGTAATGCCAAGCACATCGCACAGAATGGCTTCACGTGCATAAAGTCCGTTTTGCGCTTGCTGGAAATAATATGCCTTCGGGTTGTCGTCCACATCGAGGGCTATCTCGTTGACACGGGGCAGCGGATGCAGGATGCGCAGGTTGGGGCGGGTATGTTCCAGCATTTTGTTGCGCAGGATATAGATATTCTTCACGCGTTCGTACTCCATGAGGTCGGTGAAGCGTTCGCGTTGCACACGGGTCATGTAAAGGATGTCCGCATCGGCTATTATCTCTTCCGTAAAGTCGGTGTGCTCCACAAATCTGATGTCATGTTCGCGGCAGTAAATCTTGTACTCTTCCGGCATTTTCAGTTCTTCGGGAGCGATGAAATGAAAGGTGGGGTTGAAGTGTCGCATGGCCATCAGCAGGGAGTGTACGGTGCGGCCGTATTTCAAATCGCCTACCAGGTAGATGTTCAGGTTCTCCAGCGTACCTTGCGTCTTGTAGATGGAGTAGAGGTCGAGCATCGTTTGCGAGGGATGCTGGTTGGCTCCGTCTCCGGCATTGACGATGGGCACTGTGGTTACTTCGCTGGCATAGCGTGCAGCTCCTTCTAGATAGTGGCGCATCACGATGATGTCGGCATAGTTGCTTACCATCTTGATGGTATCTTTCAGTGTCTCGCCTTTGGACGAGCTGGTAGCTTTGGGGTCGCTAAAGCCGATGACACGTGCACCGAGCCGGTTGGCGGCGGTTTCAAAGCTTAAGCGGGTGCGGGTGGACGGCTCGAAAAATAGGGTGGCGACAACTTTACCGTCGAGCAGATGCCTGTTGGGTTTTGCCTCGAACTCTTTCGCCATATTGAGCATATAGAGAATTTTCTCTTTGCTGTGTTCGGCGATAGTGACTAAACTTCTGTTTTCCATATCGTTGATATTCGTTTTACTTTTCGAGAGTGTAAAGTTGCAAAAAAAATATGGGTTATGAAAATCTCCGGGAACTTTTATTCTTTTTCCATTACTTTCGCCGTTGGCAAGCCTGCACGGATTTTGCGCTGTACGGACTTGGCGGTTTGTGTTTAATTCTCGTTAAAATGAAAAGTCATGTTTAAAATCTGTATTGTATTCAAGATAAGTATCCGGCGCGACGGCGGCTCTCCGTGCCGGAAAAGGAAAAAGGAAGAGTCTCCCGCCGCTACCGGCAGTTTCTCCGGATTTGCCCGCGGGGAGATTGCGCGCACCCGTCTCATGCACCGCCACAGTACGGCGGACAATTATGCCACTGCGCTCCGTTCGCTCCTTGCGTTTCATGGCAAAAAGGACATCTCCTTTGCCGAGGTGGATAGCAGGCTGGTAGACGCTTACGGGGAATGGCTCCGGAGAAAGGGGATATGCAAGGACACCTTGTCTTGCTACATGCGCTCTTTGCGTGCTGTCTACAACAAGGCGGTGGAGCAGGGGCTTACGGAGCAGAAAGAACCTTTCGGCAATGTGTTTACGGGCATTTCCCGCACCCGGAAACGTTCGATAGAGAAGGCGGACATCAACAAGCTGCGTGCCGTGCAGGTGAAGCCCGGTTCGTTTATGCAACTGGTGCGCGATGTGTTCCTGTTCTGCTTCTATGCCTGCGGCATGCCTTTTGTGGATGTGGCTTTCCTGAAGAAATCGCAGATAAAGGGCGGCATGCTTGTGTATCACCGGCGCAAGACCGACCAGGTGGTGCAAATCAAGCTGGAGCCTTGCATGCAGGAGATAATCAACCGTTACCGGTCGGACGGCAGCGACTATGTGTTTCCTTTTCTTACTTCGCAGGACGAAGATACGGCGTACAGGGAGTACAAACGCAAGTTCTCCTATTATAACAAGACGCTGAAAACTCTGGGAAAGCTGGCGGGGGTAGACAAGCCGCTCTCTTCGTACGTGGCGCGCCACACCTGGGCTACGCTGGCTTTCATGTCTTCGGTGGACATGTCTGTCATAGCGCAGGCGCTCGGACATACCGATGTAAAGACTACCCGGATTTATGTGGAGGATATCGGGAACGGAAAGCAGAATTCTGCCAATAAGAAGCTTTTGGATGAGGTGTTGAGGAAGCGTTCCTCTGTACAAGAGGTCACCTCTGTACAAGAGTGAGAACTCACAGAAATCGGAATAGAGCACTATAACAGCCGCGAAGATATGCAGATTAAATAAAATAAGCAAAAAAGAATCGCCTTTTTTTCAAGGCAGAAATATCTGTTCCAAGCCTTTTCCGAAAGGGATACATGCGGCAACTGTTGATTCTCAATATATTGAAAATTATTGTACCTCTTGTACAGAGGTGGTATAAAAAGGCTATATCCTTATTGATAACCGCATTTTCCTGCCGTATATCCACAAGGCGGGGAGAAGGGGTTGTCTATCTTTTTTTAGCCTAAGTCCGATACATATTTTTGCATGGTTCTGCCCGTAGCGGGAGCTTTCCCGGTTGCGGATGGCAGTGGCTGTGCCCCGATTTTTCCTTGATTTTCTTCTTTATTTCATGTATTGTTTACGGTTTTATATTTCTATTCATGTCATCATAGCGTATTCGCCGGACTTGTAAGGTTCGCGTGTTCCGCGGCCTGATAACGTTGCATATCCTTTCCGTTGCAATACAGTTTTTTCGTATCGGACTTACATTTTTCCATCATGTGGATTTTAACAGATAATCAAGCCCGATATGGACGATTTTGATGATCAAATCAAGCAAACAACAAAAAATCCCTGGTATGCTGTCCGCACATTCAACTGCCAGGAGTTAAAAATCAGTGATTTTTTAAAAGAGAGAAAGAAAGTGCATTTTGTTCCGATGACCTATGTTGAAAAGGAAAAAGAAGGGAAAACAAGGAAAATGCTTGTCCCGGTAGTTCACAATCTGGTCTTTTTACAGAAAAACGAGAGCCGCAAGGCAACGCTTGCGATGCTTAAGGAGTGCAATGTTCCTTTCAGCGTGCTTTGCGACAAAGAAACAAAGCATCCCTGTGAGATACCCGACAAGCAGATGACCGAGTTCCGCATATTATGCGACCCCGATTTTAAAGACACCTTATATATAACGCACGAAGAGGCCGAAGCGAAACCCGGTAAGAACGTCCGTATCATTCACGGGCCCTTTGCCGGGATAACGGGTAAGCTGCATCGTGCCCGCGGCGGCTACTATCTCATAAAGACGCTTGCCGGTGTAGGAGTGATGATGCGCATTTCCCGCTGGTATTGCGAAGTGACGGAATAGCCGCCTGCCATTCGGGCCGTATAAGCCGGTTGCATGTATTTTAATCTAAAAAACAGACAATAATGAAAGAAAAACTCCTTTCCCGCATTGCGGAAAGAAAAATCACGGTAGGCGTCGTGGGATTGGGCTATGTGGGCCTGCCCCTTGCCGTAGAGAAAGCCAAGGCAGGTTTCAGGACTATCGGCTTCGACGTGCAGGAAGAAAAAGTGAAACAGGTGAATGCCGGACACAACTATATCGGCGATGTGGTCGATGCGGAGCTGGCGCAGTTGGTACGGAACGGTACGCTCAGCGCTACTTCCGATTTTTCCTTTATAAAAGATGTGGACTTTGTAGCCATCTGTGTGCCTACGCCTTTGGATGTGCACCAGGAACCGGACATCAGCTATGTGGAGAGTTCGGCGAAATCAATAGCCGGGCATCTGACCGCAGGCACCATCGTGGTGCTGGAGTCCACAACCTATCCCGGCACTACCGAAGAGCTTATAAAACCAATTCTTGAGAGCGGGTCGGGTTTGAAGTGCGGCAAGGATTTCTATCTGGGCTTTTCGCCCGAACGGGTAGATCCCGGCAACGCGGTTTACAAAACCAAGAACACGCCGAAGGTGGTGGGAGCCGTAGGCAAAGACGCCCAGGACGTGATTGCCGCCATGTACGGAGCTGTGCTGGGCGATAAGGTGCACGTCGTTTCTTCGCCTGCCGTGGCGGAGATGACCAAGATTTTGGAGAACACCTACCGCAACATCAACATTGGGCTGATTAACGAGCTGGCCATCCTGTGCAACCGCATGGGCATCGACCTTTGGGAAGTGATAGAGGCAGCCAAGACCAAGCCTTTCGGCTTCACCGCATTCTATCCCGGACCGGGGCTGGGCGGGCATTGCATTCCCCTGGACCCCTATTATCTCACCTGGAAGGCGCGCGAGTACGGCTTCCATACATCGATGATCGAGGCTTCCATGATGATAAACGACCACATGCCCGAATACACCGTGGAGCGTTGCGGCAAGATACTCAACCGCCACCGCAAGGCATTGAACGGCTCCAGAGTGCTGGTGCTCGGCGTGGCATACAAGCAGGATATAGACGATTACCGCGAGAGTCCCGCCCTGCGTGTCATTGAGGAGCTGGAGAAAACAGGGGCGTCGGTCACCTTCTACGACCCTTACATCCCCGAGTTTCGGTATCACGGCAAATCGCATAAAGGCGAAGCCGCCCTCTCCGCCGGACTGCTGCGGAATACCGACCTTGTGGTTGTGACCACCGCACACACCAATGTCGATTACGATTTTGTACAGCGATACGCGCATGCCGTTTTCGACACGAAGAACGTGATGAAGGCGGTTGCAGTGAGAACCAACATTGAAGTGCTTTAGAGCCAGTTTAAATATTCTTCTTATTTATGGATAAAAAAATATGTGTTATCGGCGGCGGCAGGTGGGGAAAGAACCACATCCGCACATTGGCGGGGCTGGGTTGCCTTGCCGCAGTGGTAGAGGCGGATGCCGCCAGGCTGAAAGAGTATACGGAGCAGTATCCCGGAATAAAGGGATATGCGGACATGGACGAAGCCATTGCCTGCGGTTACGACGGATATACGGTTGCGCTTCCTGCGGAACTTCACTATCCGGCAGGCAGGAAACTGCTGGAAAAAGGGCTGAACGTTATGTTGGAAAAGCCGATGACGCTCACCGCCGCGCAGTCTGCCGAACTGGTGGAACTGGCACAACGCACGGGAGCGCGCCTGATGGTGGGGCATGTCCTGCTGTTTCATCCGGCGTACCGTAAGATAAAAGAGGTGATAG
The DNA here is from genome assembly GCF_040928965.1 of Bacteroides sp. 2201st1_D9_2201SCRN_220225. Classification (NCBI taxonomy): domain Bacteria; kingdom Pseudomonadati; phylum Bacteroidota; class Bacteroidia; order Bacteroidales; family Bacteroidaceae; genus Bacteroides; species Bacteroides sp. 2201st1_D9_2201SCRN_220225. Next base: position 50,781 of record NZ_JBCODG010000023.1, read on the forward strand.
ACAGCGGCAGGCTGGGCAAGCTTTTCTACCTCTATTCCAATCGGCTGAACCTGGGTACGGTGCGTACGGAAGAAAGCGTGTTTCCCTCGTTCGCGCCCCACGACATTTCGGTGCTGGACTACCTCACGGGCGCTTCGGCATGCAGGATAGAGGCGAAAGGAGCGAAGTTTCTCCAGGACAGGGTGTACGACAGTACGCTGGTGCAACTGGAATATCCCGGCAACGTGCATGCCCACATCTACGTATCCTGGCTTCATCCCTACAAGCAGCAGTTGCTGGTGGTGGCGGGCAGTAAAGGCATGCTTTCCTTCGATGATGCCGCGGACGGGAAGGAAATCCGTTTCTACAACAAGCGGATAGATTTCGAGAACGGCGTTCCCGTCAAAGTGGAAGCTCCGGACGAAATCATCCCTTACGAGAAGAAGATGCCCCTGGAAGAGGAACTGAGGTACTTCGTGGAGCATCTCGACTCCACCATCGGGATAAACAGCGGAGAGGCAGGTTATGAAGTAGTAAAAGTACTGGAAACCGTACAACAAATCATAGAAAGCAATGGACAACAAGAATGACTGTTTCGTTCACCCCAGCAGCTATGTAGACGAGGGTGCAACGGTGGGAAAAGGAACTAAAATATGGCATTTCTCGCATATTCAGAAGGGAGCGGTTATCGGAGAGAACTGTTCGCTGGGGCAGAACGTGAACATAGCGAATAACGTAAAGGTGGGCAACGGCGTGCGCATCCAGAACAACGTGTCGGTTTACGAAGGCGTGGAGCTGGAGGACAACGTATTCTGCGGCCCTTCCTGTGTGTTTACCAACGTCGTTACTCCACGGGCGCATTTCCCCGTACACGGCGTATATGCCAAGACCCTGATTAAAGAAGGTGCTTCGTTGGGAGCCAACTCCACCGTGGTCTGCGGGCATACGGTAGGCAGGAGCGCGCTCATCGCCGCGGGCGCCGTAGTAACAAAAGACGTACAGGACTATGCGCTTATGGCGGGAGTCCCGGCACGCCGCATAGGCTGGGTATGTGAGTGCGGCGCACGCTTGGATGCTTCGCTTGCATGTTCGTGCGGCAGAAAGTACAAGGAGGAAAACGGCAATCTGCTTGCCGTACCGTCGGCGGATTTTTGATAGGTTTCAAGTCCCCGATTCTCATACCAGAATTATTTACGATAAAACAGGTTTATATCATGCAATTCAGAGATTTAAGGAAACAGTACAGCGTACTGAAGCAAGACATAGACGCCGCCATGATGGAAGTAGCGGCAGCAAGCGCCTTTATCATGGGCCGACCCGTGAAAGAGCTCGAAGCCGGGCTGGCGGAGTATGTAGGAGTGAAACACTGCATTTCGTGCGGCAACGGTACGGACGCGCTCACCCTCGCCCTGAAAGTATGGAACATCGGTGCGGGAGATGCCGTATTCGTGCCCGACTTCACTTTCTTTTCCTCGGCAGAGGTCATCTCGCTGGAAGGGGCCACGCCCGTTTTTGTGGATGTGGATGGTGATACGTTCAATATGGACGCCTCGGATTTGGAACGGAAGATAGCCCGTACCATAGAGGAAGGCAGACTGACGCCTAAGGTCATCATTACCGTCGATTTGTTCGGCCTTCCCGCCAACTATCCCGCTATTCGTAAGATAGCCGATGCCCACCGGCTTTTCATCCTCGAGGACGGTGCGCAGGGGTTTGGCGGCATGATAGGCAACAAGCGTGCATGCAGTTTCGGCGACATCTCCACCACTTCTTTTTTCCCCGCCAAGCCTTTGGGCTGTTACGGCGACGGCGGAGCGGTGTTTACCGACAATGACGAATGGGCCGCATTGGCAGATTCCTACCGGGTGCACGGCAAGGGCATGTTCAAGTACGACAATGTGCGCATCGGCATGAACTCGCGCCTGGACACTTTGCAAGCCGCCATTCTGAAAATAAAGTTCAAGGCTTTCCGCGAGTACGAGTTGCGCGACATTAACAAGGCCGCCGCTCTCTACACCAAGTTGCTGGCGGGCAGGGTAAAGACTCCTGTCACGCCCGAAGGCTACTATTCGAGTTGGGCGCAGTACACCATTTGCCTCAATAGCAGGGAAGAGCGCGATGCACTTCAGGCGTGCCTCAAGGAGCAGGGCATTCCGTCCATGGTCTATTATCCCACGCCTATGCACGGGCAGACTGCCTATAAGGCATTGAATGCCCCCACAGATTGCTGTCCCACGGCAAAGCGGCTTTGCGACACGGTGCTGTCACTGCCCGTACATCCTTACATCACGGAAGAAGAGATAGAGACGGTCTGTTCCGTGATACTCGGTTTCGTAAGATAGGGCACGTTTCCCGGTTCGTAAGGTAAGTTGCGTTTTCCAACCAAATACACAAGTTTATGTCCTCTGCATTCCGCCGGAATTTTCTGATACTCTGGTCCGACCTGCTGATTGCCCTGTCCGCCTTCTGGCTGGCACGCTACTTCGGCGATATGCCCCGCTGGTACTGGCTGGTGCTTTCGGCGGTTGTCTGGGTGGTGCTGGGCGGAGTGTCGCGCAAGTTGCAGTTCGGTGCATACAAGAGGATACGTTATGCGTTTCTGGGAATCTTCGCGCTGGACGTACTTTCGGGGCTGTTCCTCTGCACCCTGTACCGGCATTGCGTGCCCGGCTACGAATACGACTATTCCATTATTCTTGCCACCGGCATCATCATTGTGCTCGAATGGGCGTTGTACTGTGCCGTCAGACGGCTGGTTTACCGGAAAATCCCTTTCTTCTACGAAGAGCCTCTGCTGGACGATGTGACGGAAGTGGGGATAAACACAGGCATCGAACACACGGAGCTATTGGAGAACCGTGACGTGACGCTGCTGCTGAGGCTCGTGCACGAAGCGGAGAACTCCTCGGAGCTGCTCCGCCGGATGCAGGAAAGCCGTGAGGCGTTTTCGCCGGTAACAATGCTCATGGACTCGCCGGAACCCGAAGCCGTGCTTGCGCATAAAGTGCGTCTGCCCCGGCTCGTTATCCACCGGTGTCCGCTCAACCGTGTGCGGCATATCAACACCCTCTTCTCCTATACCAACTATTGCATGGAGAGAGGGGGGCTTATTGCCTGCCACTGTACCACAGCGGGCATCCGCCGCGAGAAGATAATGCGGCAGAATCCGGTAGTCATTAACCGTGTCCTCTTCTTTCTGGATTATTGCTGGCACAGGATAATCCCCAAGCTCTCTTTCACCAGGGATTTCTATTTCGGGCTGACGAAAGGGCAGAACCGTGCGCTTACGCGTGTCGAGGTTCTGGGGAGGCTGTACCGTGCCGGGTTTGATGTGCTTCACGAGGAGATTGTACACGGAGAGTTCTACGTCATTGCCGCGAAGGTGAAAGAACCGGTACGCGACGACAAGCCTTCGGGCGGACTGCTCATCCGTCTGAAGCGGAAGGGCAAAGGCGGTAAAATCATCGGTGTGTACAAGTTCAGGACGATGTATGCCTATTCGGAATACCTGCAACCGTATATCTATAAACAGGCGGGACTGTGCAGCGGCGGCAAGATTGCCGGTGACTACCGTGTGAACGCTGCCGGACGGTTTCTCCGGAAAACCTGGCTGGACGAACTGCCCATGCTGATAAACTGGATGAAGGGCGATTTGAAACTGGTAGGTGTGCGTCCGCTGAGCAGCCATTATTTCAGCCTTTACTCCGAAGAGCTCCGTGCGCTGCGCATCCGGACGAAACCGGGCCTTATCCCGCCTTTTTATGCGGATATGCCCGGTACGTTGGATGAAATACAGGAAAGCGAACGCCGCTACCTGGAGCAGTATCTCAGAAGCCCTTTCCTTACCGACTGGCGCTATTTTTGGAAAGCTTTCCGCAATATAGTGTTCCGGGGAAAGAGGAGCCGGTAAAGGAAACTTCCGGCTTTCATCAGGTCAGCTTATGCAAGACGTGATACCGAAAACACCTGCCAATGCAGTGGCTACTGTAATGATTACTTTGAGGACGATGCCCCATACCGATTTTGATTTTGTGCTCATGTTGTTTGGTTTTAATGTAAAAACAAGTGTTCAAGGCATTATCCTAACGGATTTTCCTCCTCGCCGCCGTTGCCGCCGGGTTTGTTTTCACTGCCGGGTTCGCTGCCGTCCACATTGTATTTGTAAGCCTCTTTCAGTTGGCCTTCCAAATTAATCTGGGCGTTGCTCAACTCGCCCGTGGCGCGTGCACGGAGCTTCAGGCCTTTCACATTGTCCGCCAGCGTAAAGTCGGCAGCCGAGGCGGCACCCTTTCTGCTTACGATGCCTACGGAGAAAATGGCGAGGTCGTCCAGCTTTACGTTCTTGCCGTCCAGGATGAGCTCTTTGGTGCAGGAAATCATGTCGGTCAGCACCCCCTTGATCAGCCCCTCCGAATAGGGCGTGTTGTGGTTGGCCATATGCTTGGCAAGCCTTTCGGTATCGAAAGTGTCCTCAATCAGCGGACGTGCATACCACAGTCCTTTCAATGGGCTTTTTTCGCCGGTCATTTGATACTTTTTGTAACGAATCATACTCTTTTGTTTTTTTAGTTTTCAAATTAAAAAATTCTATATCCTTGTTGCAACAATACGAAGATACGACATAGCCTAAGGGCATTTATCACTATTTGTCCGTTACGGTTCGTTACTGTACGTTATATACAGATATAACGGCTGTGATGTGGAGATATTTACGTATCTTTGGCTTATATAAAAACAAAGAATTCAAAAGATATGGAAACTTTCAAGATACGTACATACGGGCGCACGGAACTTGCCCAGCTCTACAGTCCGGGACTTTGCCCGCAAGCCGCCTTCCGCAAGCTGAACCAGTGGATAGATTTCCACCCCACACTGCGGAGCAGCCTTCATGCACTGGTCGCCTCGGACAAAACGCGGACATACACGCCGGCGCAAGTACGGCTCATAGTCGAGGCGTTGGGCGAACCGTAAACTACCCTCGACTTTAGCATCGTAACATAGCCCTTTAGCCGCACAGTATAGCTCTTTAGCGCCGTAGTGTAGCCCTTTAGTTTCTCGGCAGCTCCACCACGCGATACCCCCGCTTGCCGTTCGACCTCGTCAGTTCGAAGCCCGCCTGCTTCATCACAAGCCCTATCTTTACGGGGCTAAGGTAGTGCTTTACGGCAGAGTTGATGCGGCTCAGTATATCGGTGGTAGATACGAACGTACCCTTTTCGCCCGGCAGGGGGCAACGGTAATAAGCCTGTATCAGTTCGCGCTCCATGCTGGGCACTTCAAAATTACGGTTGTGCAGGTTTACGAGCTTTATCTCCTCGTCCTCAAACCAATAGCGCATGCCGCCTTTCCAAAGTGCATACGCCTGTGAGTACACCCCCTCGTAATCCACGGGATGCGTATAAGGATTGTCGATGCTGCTGATTTCGAACGGCAGCCAGCGGCGGTTACCCGTGAGGTCTGTCAGGAACTGCACGTTATTGGTCGTTCCGCACAGGCTGGCAATGTGGGCGCGGTGCTCTTTATAATGCGCATAAGCCATTCGCTCGTTCACCACCTTCTGGGTGGTCATCGCCTTTATCTGGTTCAGCTCCGACGCCCCCAGTTCGTCTATTTCCTCCATGCAGATAAAGACGAATTCCGCCAGCGAAAACATATCGTCTTTGGTAATGCGGTTATTGTTGGACTTGATGTAAAAATAGCGTTGCAGCACAGGGGGCAGCAGCTTGTTGAGCCAGGTAGTCTTGTAGCTGCCCTGAGGTCCGATCAGTACGAAAATCTCGTGGTTCACCGTTTCCCGGTCGAAAAGGGAGGCAATGGAGGCTACGAGCCATTTCTTGAAGTAACCTTCGAATACGGACTGCTCGCTCTTTACGTGCACCGTGGCGGCAAGCCGCCCGATATGGTCGGTCACACCGTCCCAGGGCTTCAGCCCTTCGAAGTAGTCGGTAAAAGGATTGAACAGAACAGTATATTCCGAGTGCAGTATTGCACGGATGTCATTGATGCGCACGGTTTTTCCCTGCTTGCTCATACGGCTCCATAGGGTGTTGACGAAACGGTCGTCTATTTCGGTATATTCCCCTTCGGCGCCGTCTGTTCCGGCAACGGCCGTCTCGCACTTCCCGGTGGCCTCATTGTACCGGAAACGGGCCTGCGTGTCGAGGAAGCGTTCGATGTCCTCCACACTGGCAAATCCGTCGTTGCCGCCGGCATTCGGCGTCCGCCCTTGCAACGGACGCCGCCCATGCTCTTCGGTGTGTTGGTAGCATGACCGGAAAATGACGGCTACATCCCCGTCGTAGTCGGCAAAGCGTTTCACCGCCCACCCGGTAGCGCTGGCTTGCGCCACTCCGTAGGCATTGAGCAGATACCCCATGCGCATGATGTATTGGTTGCGCTGGTGTGCTTCGTAAACGATGCCCTGTTCTGCCAGTTCGCCGGCAGCGGCAGCGACGGCTTTCTCCAGCCGCCTGTTACGGATAGAGGGTTTGGCGGGCTGCTCTTTCTTGTCGACTTTCAGTTCAACGGGCATGGCGGCGGCATCGGGATTGAAGTAGACGTCGGGGTCGTGGGCCAGTCCGCTGAGCCTCGTGACATTCTTGCATTTCAGGTCGCATTCGCATCCCAGCAGGTCGGCATAATAGCGGTTGCCCTGCTCGAAGATTTTGGAATAGACTTTCCGGTTCTTCTCCGGAGTGGTCGTCAGGCAGTCCGTACGGTAGATAATGCGAAGCCCCGTACCGCTGATAGTGGTGTAGGACAGCAGCGTATGCTTGTCGGCGCGGACACGTCCGATTAGTTCCGGCAGGCGGTCGGCGTCGATATGGTCGATGTCTGCCAGCGCCAGCGAAGTCCAGCCCGTGATGTTCTCTGCCTGCTTGCCGCCTCCGAAGCACACGGCAACGGCAAAACACGGGCAGGCGGCTTTCTCCCATGCAGCGGCAGCCTTTTGTCCGTTATGACTGTAATAGCGGTGTTTCTCGGTACGGTCGCGCACCAGTGCATCGTTGCGGATAAGGTTTACGATTTCCTGTAACGTGCTGTCCTGCGGATGTGTATCCGAGTAACCTTTGAAAAGGCTGATTGAAGTTTCTTTCATTATTATCGTTATTAGGGTTTTACGGAGTGAAGTTCCGAATAAAGCGCCGGATACGGAAAACAGCGGTTCCCGCATGTGGGAACCGGACAGATGATATATTAACATTATTAACTTTAAAAAACATTTATAGATGACTCAAAATCTGAATCAGGAATTCGTTCATTTGGAGCTTGGCGACTACCTGGAACTGCTCCAGAACACGATTATGGTAGGTGGCAAACGCCTGAACGACAAAGAGATTTGCCGTAAAATCTCGATGAGTCCCCAGACCTATGGCAAGGTAAAAAGGGCGAAAGTTTAAAGCTGAGCCAGTATTACAGTGTGTTCCGCATCTACCGGGAAGAGTTGAAAAACCGCCCTGTGGAACTGTATAACGTATTGACAGAGTTGGGCTTACGACTCGAAGCGGACTATATGCGACTGCATGTCTCCCGCCCGTAGTTGACAGGTTGCCAGCCATATTTCCAACTTTTACAGGGGTATGTGTTTTAGAAATGATAAATGTAATCGTTACATTTATCAATAATTTCTCGCGCGCGTAACGAAAAGTTATAAAAGAGGGTGGCAACCTGTCATATCCGGAGTTCCATACCGGCAACATCTCGGTTTTCTGCCTGACGGACGGCAAGCGCTTCGTGATGATTGAGGAACCGGACTTTATCGTGAGCCGTATCAGGAACAGCGCCGGGTGCGGGGAGAAAACGGACGAATAAACAAGAAGATAGCTTCTTATTAAAATCGGGGTCAATTTCAGTAATGAGACGAGGAATGTCGAGAGGTGGATTATTGAGTAAGAAGCCGGTACGTTCGGCAAATATTCACTGAAATATTTGTTGTCATCAATTTAAATGTCGTTCTTTGTACGAGAAAAAGGTAAACTTATGTGTAAATTCTCAGAAGACAGCAGACAAAAATTGGGTAATGCCGTCATCTATATTGCCAATCATACGGAACAGCTCAGTAAAACGAAATTACTAAAACTGCTGTTTTTAATGGAGGAATATATGGTGAAACGTTATCATGTACCTTTCATGGGGTTGCCTTTTGAGATATGGCAAGCCGGGCCCGTTGCCAAAGATATTTTCATCGATTTGTCCGACGGCCCTTTCCTGTTGAAAGATTTTGTAAAAACAGAGGTACAAAAAGATGCTACGTATATTAGGGCAATCAAGCCTTTCTGCGATGATGAGTTCTCGGACTGCGAAATGGAGATGATGGATGAAATCATCCGGAAGTATGGCAAGAAAACAGCCAAACAGTTAGTGGCGGAAGTGCATAAAGAGGGCTCTTTATGGTTCAATGCCGCTAAAAAGCATGGATTGCTGACTGCTTTCAACAAAGGTTTATGCAATAATTCCGATTATACCATAGATTTCTCTGAGGAATTGTCCGATTGTGCGCGGGAAGATTACAAGGAGAGCCTTGCCATTCATCAGACTGCCAATATCCTAAAAGCTCAGGAACATGTTTAAGGAGGGTAACTTACTGAAATTTTCTCCTTTTATATTTAAAAACGGAGCTTGTCCTAAAAATAAATTTTTCGTTGTGCTTAAAGAAGCGGAGAATGCGATGATACTGGCATCCTTACCCACTTCTAAAGACCATGTACCTGCCGATATGCAGTTAAAGGAGGGATGTATGGAAATTCCCGACCGTCAGATAAACATTTATATTTTTCTTGCCAAGCAAAATATAGCTATACATCCCGATACGCAGCTTCCGTTCTCTTTTAATTTGAATACTTTCATTTACGGTGCAGATATAGACAGTTATCCCGTTACAGTTTTCCAAGAACAGATTGAGAACGGAGAAACCAAAGTCGAATTAATGGGTAGACTGACCGAGGAACAGTTCTCTGCCTTAAAAGATTGCCTGAAAGGATCGAAGATGACAAAAAGGCGTTTTAAGAGAATGCTATAATTGTCAACGTGCAATTAATCTCCGGACATTTCCATAGATATATCATACAACTCTCTCTTGTTGAAAAATGTGGAGATAAAAACCACACAAAAATACTACTATGTACATAACCGTTCCGAATAATAATATTGTGGAAAGGTATTATATCATTAATATACTCTTTCATGAATTTCTTGGATTAAAATATGAAATCTGTGTAGCGAATGATGAGAAAGACTATACCGTTATCTTAGATAATGGGCGTAAGTTGATTATAAAAGATTCTTTTTTTAATCTTTTCCCAACCCCGTTATCTTACCTGTCTCGTAAAAATATACCCACTGCGATAACTTATGCTGATAATTCTTTTCTGAGTATGGAGAAAATGCCTGTGTTATTCGGAACAGGCGATTTGGAGATGTGTGACGACAGCATTATTTGTGGAAGTGACCTGTTTGCCGGAGCTTTCTTTATGTTGACAAGATGGGAGGAGTATGTTGTTAAAGAACGCGATGTGCATGGCCGGTTCTGTTCAAGCAATTCGTTGGCTTTCCGGTTCGATTTCTTGAACAGAGCGATAGTCAACGAGTATACCGAATACTTATGGAACATGATTTATTACCTTGACAGTACGGCAAAAAGAAAAAAACATTCATTTGAGATTATTCCAACCCATGATGTCGATGTCATTTCCTGCTGGCATACGCCTTTCAAGGATATAAAAAGAATAGTGAGTTATTTCCTTAAAAAAGGATGTATAAAATATGGTATGGAGAATATCGTAAGCTATATCAAAACGCTTGTAAATAAAGAGAATGATCCTTACAACACTTTCAGGTTCTTAATGGAATATTCCGAAAGTTTGGGATTGAAATCATACTTCTTTTTCATGTCTTCGGCGGAGTATTTTTTTGCAGAGCGTGACAGAATGCAGAAAATAGCGGATACAATTTTGGAAAAGGGACATTTTGTGGGTTTTCATCCCAATAAAGGCACTTGTTCCGATAGGATAGTCTTTCAAAAAGAATTGAATGCTTTAAATACGGTTTTAAAGAGAAAAAACACCATAGGAAGGCAACACTTACTGAAATTTGAAGTTCCGTTTACATGGCGGATTTGGAATGATTGCGGAATGGAGTGGGATTCGTCTTTGGTGTATTTTGATAAGATTGGGTTCAGATGCGGGGTTTGTTATCCGTTTACAGTCTTTGATATTCTTGAAAGGAAACATTTGCAGTTAAAGGAGTTACCTTTATTGGCGATGGACTGTACCCTGTTTTACTATAATCAGCTTAAACCCGATGATGCCTTATCGGAACTTAGCGGTATAAAGAGTACGGTTCGGAAGTACAATGGCAAGTTTGTCGTATTATGGCATAATTCCTATTTCTCTTTTGAAAATAGGAAAACCTTAGCCGTTTATAAAGAGATATTGAAAGAATCTTATTTGGATTCTGCACGATAAATGAAAGAAACCTTAGAGAATGCCATATATAAAAATATGGCAAAACTTTTAATAGGCGATGGGATTGCCAGGATTTTGGGCTTTGTCATCACACCGGTCTTAACCAGAATCTATTTGCCCGCTGAAATGGGAAGCCTTGCTGTTTTTACATCTTTTGTAGCTATCCTTATTCCTTTTTCCACACTAAGATATCCTTTGCTTATTCCGGTCTTGAAGGATGAGAAGATGGCTTTCTCTTTATCTTACGCCACTTTTCTGATGTTGCTATGCAGTACGATACTGCTGATTATAAGTTTGTTTTTCTTTAAGAGTGATATATTTAGCTTGTTTTCGGTAGAAGAGTTATCCGATTTTTGGTGGCTGATACCCATATCTTTTTTCAGCATGGGACTTTATGAATTGTTTTACCAATGGGCCATAAGGAAAAAGGAGTTTTTGTTATTGTCGAAAAGTAAAATCCTGCAAAAGAGTATCGGTTCGGCTGTTCAGATAGGATTGGGCATGGCAAGGTTCGGTTCGTTAGGATTGATTATCGGTTCTATTTTTTCCGAAGCTGGCGGACTCTCTTTGTTTGCCAGGAGTTTTAAGAAAGACATCTGTTGCAATTATAGATTTGTAAGGTGGAGCAGGATGAAAGTCATTCTCGGGAAGTTTGTCAATTATCCGGTTTACAGGCTTCCTGCTCAGTTTCTGTTGTCGTTATCCGGTAAGATGCCTTTACTCTATTTTGCATGGAAATTCGGTGCAGGTATGGCAGGACAAGTAGGTCTGGCCACGACGATGCTTTCAATTCCCGTTACTTTATTAGGTTCTTCGGTAGGTAAGGCTTTTTATGCTGAAGTGTCGGGTATGGGAAGTTCCAAAAGAATTGAAATACTGTATTTAACAAGGAAAGTTATACAAAAACTATTCTGTATAAGCTTAATCCCTACTATCCTGATAGTTCTTTTTGCTCCCATACTGTTCGAGCTATTTTTTGGAACGGATTGGGTGCAAGCCGGTGTTTTTGCCCGTATTCTGGCTATTTATTTAATTACTCAATTTGTTTACAGTCCTATCAGCGAGGGATTGTTCAATATTCTGAAAAGGCAGTCTATCGTATTATGTCTAAAAATAATTCGCATTTTAATTATCAGTATGGCTTTTGGAGCGTGCTATTATTGGGAACTTTCTCCTATTGCGACTCTTTTACTTTATAGTATAGGAATGGCTGCTAATTATGTTGTAGCTACGTTGGTGATAATAAATGCAGTAAAATATCAAAAATAAATATGCAATCAACAGATTTACAATTTGAGGGTATATGAATATCTTAAATTTCTCTTCTTTACCTTTATGGGATTTAGGCAAAGGAAAAGGGCGAGTCTCCACTATTCTTCCTATAAAAGGATTTGTAGACAGAGGTCATAAAGTACATTATATCTCGGATTCTATAATGCAGGAATCGGGTATATTCAATGACATTAGTGTGAACCGGATAAAGACGCCATTTGCTGGTAAGCGTATTTATTTGCGCATTATCGCTTACCCTATTATTCTAATTCAATTTCTTTATGCCGGTTTTAAATACTGTAGGAAATACAAACCTGATGTTGTATATGCACATGGCTATGACACTGCATTACCGGCTTTTTTGCTGGCAAAAATTTATAAAGCTCGATATGTATTAAGACTGTATGGAGTTGGAACTAAAATGTCGGTACGCTTTAAAGTCTCTTATTTGTTTTTATTTATGGCTTTTAAGTTAAGAGCGGATGCATACATTTTGACTAATGATGGGACAGGGGGAGACAAAGTTGCTTTATCGTATGGTATTTCTCCAATGAAGATACATTTTTTCAAGAATGGAATTGAAAAAGAATGGGCACAAAGTGTAGTAAATATTGATTTAAAAAGGCAAATAGCCTCAAATAATGAAAAAATTTTGTTGTCTGTGAGTAGGCTTTCTAATTCCAAAGGGATTGATTTTATTATAAAGGCACTACCTCAGTTAGTGAATTTAAATAAGAATGTCAAATTGGTAATAGTAGGTGGAGGAAATGAGGAAAGATATTTGAAAAAGATATGTCAAGATTTGGAGATTTCCGAATATGTAATATTTACAGGAGCTCTTTTGCGGGATGAAATTAGAGAGTATATGAATATTGCCGATGTCTTTATTAGCATGAATCTATTAAGTTCCATGAGTAATCCCGTTTTTGAAGCCATGATTTGCGGTACGGCTGTGGTGGCTCTCAATAGAGGAACGACATCAGAATTAATAAAGAATGGTGAAAATGGTATCCTTATTGAAGATGACCGGTTAGGTGAACTGCCTCAGATAATAAACAATCTTCTCGAAAATAATGAAGAGCGGAAAAGGATCGCCAAGAATGGACAGAGAACGATTTTAGAACAGTGGCCGAGTTGGGAAGAGCGTGTAAGAGATGAGGTCGATTTGGTAGAGAAATTGGCTGGCAATAAGGTTGGGGTATGAACAGGATAAAATTAATATCTGTCAATTTAGGATTATTACTCTTTTTTGCTTTACACCCTTATCCGAGGTGGTTTATGCCGGAAGGTCTGTTTCAGATTGTCTTTCTTTTTACTACAACAATATCTTCGATAGAATTACGCCGCAACATCAGAAAAGGATTGGTGGTTGACAAATATCGCATCGGAATATGTATTGCAGCAGTTACATTCCTGCTATTTTTTACAACACCGATTGTACACGATTTCAGGATAGGACATTTTGCATACTTTTTGATATTCATACAGATTATTTTCTTCAATGACATAATCTTCTACAATTCATATAAGTTTCTGAAGAAGTTGTTTATAATTATTTCTGTTTTTGCTATTGTTTTTTGGGTTCTTAATGCCATGGGCGTTCCTCTGATTTATTATAAGTGCACTCCTGCTTTTAGAACGGAAAGCGTATTGGATAACTATCGGATTTATGGGCCTGTTTTAAGTCTGTACCGGGGGAATATGCCTATTGGAGGGGGAATTGAACGAATATGTGGTGTTTTTGCCGAACCCGGGCATTTTGGTATTTACATAGGATTAATGCTTGCTATTGAAAAATTCAATTTCTACGAGAAAAGGAATTTGTTACTTCTGATAACCGGATTCCTTACATTTTCAACAGCCTTTTATGGTATATTCTGTTTGGGTGTCTTGTATAAGCTTCTTAAGTATAAAAGGATTACGACAGACATAATACGGATAGTGGCGGTACTGTTCTTCACTGCCATAACTCTGTTATTTTTCAGCGACCGCTTTGTCGAAACCATTTATGGCAGAGTCGTTGAAAATAAAAGAGAGGAAGTATCTGGTGTGGTTGATTTGCTTGATAATAGAGTCCCGGATTCCCATATCACCAAGTTTGAGAGTTTTATTCACTCTCATGATGCTTTGGTGGGATTGGGATACGATAATGACGAAATGGTAGGAACAAACTGGAGAGGGGTAGTCTACCGGTTCGGGATAATAGGAACCGTCATTATGTTGCTACTGATTTTTTCAATAGCCCGAAAAGGTAGCATGAAGTATGGATTCTTATTGGCCGCAATAGCGCTGTTGATTGTTGCCCACAGGGCTTACCTTATGTTTTCTCCCGCCATATACATGATGTTGCTGACAGCAGTGTATGTGAATCGTACCAAAGAATCGTTCATTATAAAAATTGAGGGATTGGACAAATGAATGTCTTATTAGTAGCCAAATTATCAAACCAGACTTTGACAGAGAATATTCTTTCTCCTTTATTGAAATCATCGTATGTAGACCATGTCTATGTCTTGCGTGACTTTCCCGGTGATATGATTGACGGTAAAGTTACTTACCTGTCTCCCGAAAAGGTATCGGAAAGCAGAATCCGTCATATCAGGAAGGTGGTGGCAGGAGTCCGCTACTGCTCAAAATATAAGATAGATGTAATAATAGGTGTACTGAATACTCCGCATGGCTATATCGGAAAAGCTATCGGTGCCATGATGAATATTCCTTATATTCATATCACTATTGCAGGGCATCGTGAGTTTTGGCTGGGTGGGAAAATCAGGGAAAGGGTAAACCTGGCAGTATTCAGGAAAGCCCGGATAATTACGGTTACAGGACAACAAACGCTTGCCTACCTGGTGTCCAAGGGCTTCGATGCGGACAGGATTGTTGTGCTGCCCAACTTGCCCAATCAGGCGTTTATGGATAGTAATATGCAGGAAGAGGGCGAGCGGAAGTATGACATCGTGTCTTTTTCGCGGATAGATAAAAATAAAAACATCGGGTTGCTGTTGAGAGCCGTATCCCGAATAAAGAATGAATGCAGCGTGAAACTGATTGTTGCCGGTGATGGTGAGGAACTTGACAACTTGAAAAGAATGGCAAAAGAACTGGCCATCGGGGAGTATATAGACTTTGTCGGCTATATCTCCGATTTGGAAGACAAATTGCGGATATACCGGAACAGCAGGATTTTTGTTTCCTGCTCCAAGGGAGAGGGCTTTCCGGTGTCGTTGCTTGAAGCGATGTCTTGCGGATGTGTACCTGTCGTGTCGAACGTAGGTGATATTGTAGATGTGATAAGGCATGGCACAAACGGATTTGTATTCAATGATGTGGACAGTGAAATGGAACTTGCCGGTTGTTTGATGCGTCTGCTTTCTGACAAGGAACTGGTGGATAAAACGAGTAGAGAGGCACGGAAAATCGTGGAAAGCATATCGGTAGAGGGTAATGCAGGAATATGGGACAATGTATTTGCACGTATAACAGCAAGACAATGAAAATAACACTGGTTGGCGATATTTTTCCGGCAGATGAATTTTTGAGTGTAGGATTTGGTATCAGATCGCAATTTGAAGCTACAAAAGGAGAAAGGTGGAAGGATAATATTCAAGGTATCACGCAAGATTCGGATATTGTAATAGGCAATCTTGAAAGTCCTCTTCTGGAACCTTCGCTTGCTGCCGGAAAACCGGATTTCTACGGCAGTCCGGAGTTTGCACGTTTTCTGAGAGAATGCGGTATCGGAGTGCTCAATGTGGCAAACAATCATATACTGGAGCATGGGAAAGGCGGATATGAGAGAACATTGCAAATATTGGAAGAGTCCGGCATTGCAGTTGCGGGGAACGATAATCGTGTATTATATATTCATCGGGATAATTGCCTGATAGGCATTGCGGGCTTTTGTAATGTAGATTTGGACAAGTTTGACAACGACGGCTGTTTTTCTGTACTGGACGAGGTGAATGCAATGGCGGCTTTAAATGAGATGGCGGACAGGAAAGCGGATTTGAAAATCCTTACTCTGCATTGGGGAAATGAATACATTCACCGTCCCTCGATGATGCAGAGGAATATGGCTTACAGATTGATTGATGCCGGAGCGGATATTATAGTAGGACACCACTCTCATGTCATTCAGCCTTATGAAAAATATAAAGCGGGGCATATTTTCTACTCATTGGGCAATTTTTGCTTTGACAAGCCTTTCCAGTCACGGCAATTCTCCAAAGGAATGGGAGTTGACCTGTATTTCGATACGGATAGCAAAGAGATAGAAAAGATAGAAATTTTCGGCATAAAACTTTCTTTCAGGCATCTGATGCATAGAATGCCGGCAGACAGTTTCAAACCTTATTTTGCCGGAATACAAAACAAGTATGAACGCTTGAAATGCGACACGACCTATGATACCGGCTATTCCGAAGAACTTTCGAAAAGGCGTATGATAGAGCGTATCTTGATGAAACTATCGCTGATACAGACTTTCTTCTTTGTTTCTTTCAAAGAAAAAAGGATGCTTATTAATAATCTGATAAACTATTATTTTAAAATATGATATCATTAGTGTCCCGTTAAAATGGGACGAGTTAAACAATTAATCAAAAAGCCCCGGAATCAGGGGATCATTTAGATCTT
>NZ_JBCODG010000024.1:0-66189 GCF_040928965.1 Bacteroides sp. 2201st1_D9_2201SCRN_220225
ATAACAAAGCCCGGGCTTGAGAAAGTCTGGGCTTTGCGCATAAAAAGAGGCTGTGTCAGCATTTTGACACAACCTCATTTGTTTTTAGGTACGGACTTTATGGATTATCCGTGTCTATTTAGTCTGTACCTGATTTATGTCAAACTTGAATTTATTTACAATTCGATGATCAGGGATTCACGCGCTTCCATCTTCAACTCTTTTTCAAAGAGAATTGTTTTGCCGCTTAGAATATCTTTTCCTTGTTTCTTGTCTTTCAAAATTTCTTTGTAGAATTTTAAAGGAACGGTGGTTTCTGAATCTGTACCGTTCAGCATTACGAAAACAATTTTGCCCTCATACTGACGAGCATAGGCATATACGCCGTTTTGTACCATAAACTGAGTCATACTGCCTTTGGCAATCACATTGTTTCCTTTACGCCAATTCAGTATTGTTTTGTAGAAATTGTAGCAATCGTTTTGAATTTTGCTGCGGCCTTCGGCTGTCAGTGCGGTTTCTTTATCGTCTGCCCAGCCGCCGGGGAAGTCTTTACGAACATAACCGTCGCTCTTGCTCTTTACGCCGTTCATCATAATCTCCGTTCCGTAGTATAATTGCGGAATGCGTCGGGTGGTGAGCAACAGGGTAGAGGCTTGTTTCAGCATCGGAAGGTTTTCTCCTTCACCCAAAAAGCGGTCGGTGTCGTGATTCTCGATGAAAGCGAGTACCGATTCCGGATTCGGATAAAGAAAATCATATACGAAACTGTTATACACTCGGTCTAATCCTTTAAACCAAGTTTCTGTTTCCTCCGTTTTGGCAATGTTGATTTTATCATAGAAACTGAAATCCATTACCGTCTTCAGATTGCTGTTTTTAGGAGCGGACAGTTTGGAGTCCTTTTGCCACCATGCGGTATATGCCGGTTCGGTTACCCATGTTTCGCCTACGGTGTTATAGTTAGGGTATTCTTCATTCAACTCTTTCATCCATTTGCTCATGGCATCATAGTCGGCATAGGGGTAAGTATCCATACGGATACCGTCTATGTCGGCATATTCAATCCACCAGAAACTGTTCTGAACGAGATAACGGTATACATGCGGGTTATTTTGGTTGAGGTCGGGCATGGCGGTTACGAACCAACCGTCATTCATCTGGCTGAAATCGTATTTCGAAGCATAAGGGTCTACGTGGGGAGTCAGTTTGAAGGATGTCTGCACAAAGTTATTTTCATGGTCGGGGTTGTTGAACCAATCTTTGCAAGGCATGTCTTTTATCCATATATGCTCTACACCGCAGTGGTTGAAAATCATATCCATTACGATTTTAATGCCGCGTGTATGAGATTTTTCGATGAGCTGCTTATACTCTTCATTGGTGCCGAAGCGGGGATCTACTTTATAATAATCGGTGGTGGCATAGCCGTGGTAGGAACCGCCGGTCATGTTATTTTCCAATACCGGAGTAAACCACAAGGCAGTTACGCCCAAATCGGAAAAGTAATCAAGGTGCTGTTCGATACCTGCGAGGTCGCCGCCATGACGAGCATTTGGGTCGTTGCGGTCTACCTTATATTCTGCCATGCCTGCTATTTGGTCGTTGTCCGGGTTGCCGTTGGCAAAACGGTCGGGCATTAACAGATAGAGTGCATCGGATGCATCGAAACCTTTGTGCTCGCAGCCTTTTTTGGCACGTGCCTTTAACTCATATTCTTTGACGAACTTTTTCTTGCCTTGCGTGAAGGTGAGTGGCATTTTACCGGGTTTCACATTTTTATCCAATCTGAGGTAGACCAGCAGGTAATTATTGCTTTCCAATTTGACTGTGCTGCTCAGTGAGACGCCGGGATAGTTGACAGATACCGTTGCATTGCCGATGCCTTCACCATATACCATTAGCTGAAGTTCGGGGTTTTGCATACCAGTGTACCAAAATGGTGGATCGATTTTGTTTACGTTCATAGCTGCGTACGTACTGAGGGAAAGTAGGAGTGTTCCTAAAATGAAGAATACTTTTTTCATGATATTAGCTTTTCGTTATTTTCTCCGCTAAATTAAAAAAAATAGCGGAGAAGGCTGTTACCTCTCCGCTATTATCCTTTATGCAGGTTATGCAAACGTTTTCACTGCTTACATCAGGAATCCCAACAGAATACCGGCAGCTACTGCTGAGCCGATAACGCCCGCTACGTTCGGACCCATGGCATGCATCAACAGGTAGTTGGTTGGATCATATTCCAAACCTACTACTTGAGAGATACGTGCGGAGTCAGGCACTGCAGATACGCCTGCATTACCAATCAGCGGATTAATCTTGTTGCCTTTCTTCAGGAAGATATTGAATATCTTCACGAAGATTACACCGGAAGCGGTTGCGATGATAAATGAGAATGCACCCAAACCAAAAATCCACAATGAGTCTGTAGTCAGGAATTCGGATGCTTGTGTGGAAGCACCTACAGTCAGACCAAGCAGAATTGTGATGGTATCAATCAGCGGACCGCTGGCTGTGTTAGCCAGACGGCGGGTTACACCACTCTCTTTTAGTAAGTTACCGAAAAATAGCATACCTAACAAAGGCAAACCGGACGGAACAAGGAAACAGGTAAGTAACAGACCGATAATCGGGAACATTACTTTTTCCGTATGAGAAACTGCACGTGGCGGTTTCATGCGGATAAGACGCTCGTTCTTGCTGGTCAGCAGACGCATGATAGGCGGTTGGATTACCGGTACTAATGCCATATAGGAATAGGCGGACACGGCAATTGCACCCATCAGGTTGGGAGCCAGTTTGGACGAAAGGAAAATGGCTGTCGGACCGTCGGCACCACCGATGATACCGATAGCACCAGCTTGCATCGGATCGAATCCGATAGCCAAAGCAGTCATGTATGCACCGAAAATACCGAATTGTGCGGCAGCACCGACTAGCATCAGCTTCGGGTTAGAGATTAGAGCGGAGAAATCCGTCATAGCTCCGATACCCAAGAAAATAAGTGGCGGATACCAACCGGAAGTTACCCCTTGATACAGAATGTTAAGTACAGACCCTTCCTCATAGATACCGACTTTTAATCCGGCTTCCATATTGAAAGGGATATTACCGATCAGCATACCGAAACCGATAGGAATCAGCAACATCGGCTCAAATTCCTTGGCAACAGCCAAGTATATGAAGAATAAACCTACCAGAATCATTACCAGATGTCCGCCTGTTGCATTGGCAAAACCTGTATAAGTCCAGAAGTCTGCAAGGTTATTTCCTAAAAATGTGATAAATTCTCCCATATTATTCAATAATTACAAGGTCAGTACCTTCGAGTACGGATTCTCCTTTACTAACATTAATAGCGGTAATTTTACCGTCTTTGTCGGCATTGATATTGTTCTCCATTTTCATGGCCTCCAGGATAATGATAACCTGGCCTTTCTTCACGGTATCACCCACATTGACTTTGATGTCAAGGATAACACCTGGCAGCGGAGATTTTACACCTGACTTGCCGGTTGAAGCAGCAGCCGGTTTTACAACTGGAGCAGTCGGGGCAGCTGGGGCTGCACTAACAGGGCGTACTACCGGTTTGACTGCAACTTTCGGAGCTTTTTCCATTTCTACTTTGTAGGGAGTACCGTTCACTTCTACGTGAGCGATGTTGTCTTCAATATCTCCAATAGTAACTTTATATGCGTTACCGTTGATTTTGTATTTATATTCTTTCATCGTTTTATCTTTATTAAAGGTGACTTTACTTTCTCTGAGGGGTTTCACGCAACGTGTAAATCTTTGAACTCCAAGGTGAATAGCTGCGTTTTACGCGGGTAATGGTGAGTACGGTGTCTTCCACATCGTGTACATCACTCTGCATTTCGTGCAATGCCAGGGAAATGGCTGCGAATACTTCACCCGGTGCTTCTCCCAGTTGTTTTTCTTTAGCCTCTTTTTTATCGGTAATGCCCTTAGCGCGCATTGCGTTACGTTTGCTGAGGTTTACAGAAATCTTGCCTATAATCTTGAAAGAGATATAAAGAAGGAGTAATCCGGAAAATACTACACTCATGGCGGAAATAGCCATACCGATACCTATACTGTCATGCTCTTCAAACTTCTCCATTTTAGCATTGCTGTCAATGGTTTTGTTATTGGTGCTTGGAGTTACATACTTATCGGACGCATCTCCTTTTACTTCCCATTCCGGAGTGGCATCACTGACACGTGCATAAGATTGGTTGGCTTGTAATGTTCCGGCGGGTACCACAATCTGGTCCAGTAATTTCTTGCCGGAATCGTATAAGCCGATCCAATTGGCGTTCTGGCTGTCTAACTTAAAGTTGGTATGGAAAGTACCGCGATTAGGTTCTCCGTCTGCCCAAAACAGCGCGTGCTGACGAGGTTTTACCAAAGTCAGGACATCACCTTTCGGGATGAAATAGGTAGCGGTGTCACCCGGTTGGCTGCTGAATTTCAGATAGCAACCTGCAAGGTCGGCGCTGCCATATGATTTGTTGAATATCTCAATCCATGCGCTGTGAACACCGTAATCATCCTGAAAGTTGCTTTCGTTGGTGATAAGCACTTCATTCAGCAACAGTTTAGAGTTTGACTCCTTTTCTCCACAAGAAGAACAGAACCCCAGCACCAGCATCAATGAAAGGAATATTCCGATTTTTGTTTTATTCATAAATTTGAGTTTTTATTTTTTAATTCTCAACTGTTAATTCTCAATTCTTAAAGAGGAATATTACCATGTTTCTTGGCCGGGTTGGTCAATTTCTTGGTTTGCAGTTGTTGCAGGGCGCGGATAATGCGGAAACGCGTGTTGCGCGGTTCGATAACATCATCGATATAGCCATACTTGGCTGCATTGTAAGGATTGGCAAACAGTTTGGTATATTCAGCTTCTTTTTCAGCCAGGAACTGAGCCGGATTTTCTTGCTCTTTAGCCTCGCGTGCATACAGAACTTCTACTGCACCTGCACCACCCATAACTGCGATTTCAGCAGTAGGCCATGCATAGTTCATGTCACCACGAAGTTGCTTACAGCTCATTACGATGTGCGAACCGCCATAGGATTTGCGTAGGGTGATAGTAACTTTAGGTACGGTAGCTTCACCGTAGGCATACAGTAATTTGGCACCGTGCAGGATAACACCGTTGTACTCCTGACCGGTTCCGGGAAGGAAGCCCGGTACATCTACCAAAGATACGATAGGAATATTGAAAGCATCGCAGAAACGGACGAAACGTGCACCCTTACGAGAAGCGTTGCTATCAAGTACACCTGCCAGATATTTGGGCTGGTTGGCTACAATGCCGACTGATTGTCCGTTGAAACGGGCAAAACCAATAATGATATTCTTGGAATAGTCTTTCTGAATTTCAAGGAACTCTCCGTTGTCAACGATAGCACCGATAACTTCGTACATATCGTAAGGCTTGTTCGGATTGTCAGGGATAATATCGTTCAGAGAATCTTCCAGACGGTCGATGGGATCTGTACAATCTGTGTAAGGAGCTTCTTCCAAATTATTTTGAGGGATGTAGCTCAGTAGCTTGCGGATAAGTGCAAGACCTTCCTCTTCGGTCTTTGCAGTGAAGTGAGTTACACCGGATTTGGTAGAGTGTACGCTTGCACCACCCAAATTTTCCTGGCTGACATCTTCTCCGGTTACGGTCTTTACCACTTTCGGACCAGTAAGGAACATGTAGGACGTTCCTTCCATCATTAGTGTAAAGTCAGTCAGGGCAGGAGAATAAACCGCACCACCGGCACAAGGACCGAAGATACCGGAAATTTGGGGAATAACGCCAGAAGCAAGAATATTGCGTTGGAAAATCTCGGCATATCCGGCTAAAGCATTGATACCTTCTTGAATACGTGCACCACCCGAGTCATTGATACCGATACAGGGAGCACCCATCTTCATTGCTTGATCCATGATTTTGCAAATCTTCAAAGACATGGTTTCCGACAATGAACCGGCAGAAACAGTGAAATCCTGTGCGAAAATGTAGACCAAGCGACCGTCGATGGTACCGCAACCGGTAACCACACCGTCGCCGGGGTAGTGTTTCTTTTCCATACCGAAATTCGTACATCTGTGCTCAACAAACATGTCCATTTCTTCGAAACTTCCTTCATCGAGTAACATTGCTATACGCTCGCGAGCTGTATATTTCCCTTTCTCATGTTGCTTTGCAATCGCTTTTTCACCACCACCAAGACGCGCAGCCGTACGGCGGTCAATAAGCTCTTTAATTTTCTCAAGTTGATTACTCATATTCTTTATTTATGATTTATGATTTCAGATTTATGTTTTCGGATTTATGATTTCAAACCATAAATCTTTATTCTCCTTTTTCGCAAAGTTCCGTCAATACGCCGAGTGTGGATTTCGGATGCAGGAATGAGATGTTCAAGCCTTCCGCACCTTTACGGGGAGCTTTGTCAATCAGGCGGATACCTTTTCCTTCAACTTCTGCGAGAGCGTTTGCCACTCCGTCTTCCACAGCAAATGCTAAATGGTGCATACCGCCGTTACCGTTGTTCTTTTCGATGAATTTGGCAATGGTGCTTTCGGGAGAAGTGGGTTCGAGCAACTCAATTTTCACGTCACCTACTTTCAAGAAAGCGGTTCTTACCTTTTGATCTTCTACGGTTTCAATGTTGTAGCATTTTAAACCTAATACATTTTCGTAGTACGGAAGGGCTTCTTCAATGCTTTTTACAGCAATGCCTAAATGTTCAATGTGCGAAATTTTCATAACAGTTTTTATTAATGTTGGTATTCAATTCCAAATTTTTAAAATCAGCAGTACAAAGAAAGATATTTCTACTTGAATAAAGAAATTTTTCGCCAATTAATTATAAAGGTATTTCTTCTTAAAATGATTTTATAATTGAGACAACCGGTCGTTGTTTTATCTATTGATGGTACTCGTTTTTTGTTATAAAAGAGATTCAAAAGCTTTTTTTGTTATATCTTTGTCAGTAGAATTTCAATCGGACAAATATTATGTCACATTTAGCTCCCTTGATCGCCGATTTGGCATTGATACTGATTTGCGCCGGAATAATGACGCTATTATTTAAAAAACTGAAACAACCGTTAGTCTTGGGGTATGTCGTTGCAGGCTTCTTGGCCAGTCCTCACATGGCTTATACCCCTTCGGTGATGGATACGGCAAACATACAGACTTGGGCGGACATCGGCGTTATTTTCTTGCTGTTTGCTTTGGGGCTGGAGTTTAGCTTTAAGAAAATAGTCAAGGTGGGGGGAGCCGCTATAATCGCTGCTTGTACAATTATATTCTGTATGATATTGTTGGGCGTGGCAGTTGGCACGGCTTTCGGATGGAAACGGATGGACTGCATTTTCTTGGGCGGTATGATAGCCATGTCTTCCACTACTATTATCTATAAGGCATTTGATGATTTGGGCATGCGCAAGAAAAAGTTTACCGGGCTGGTGCTCAGTGTGTTGATTTTGGAAGATATTCTTGCCATTGTCCTGATGGTTATGCTGTCTACCATGGCAGTCAGTCATAATTTTGAAGGGACGGAAATGCTGGGCAGTATAGCAAAACTGTTATTCTTTCTTATATTGTGGTTTGTGGTCGGCATCTATTTGATTCCTGTTCTGTTGAAAAAATGTCGGAAGCTGATGAGTGAGGAGACTTTGCTGATTGTATCGCTCGGGCTTTGTTTCGGTATGGTTGTGCTTGCTGCCCATACGGGATTTTCAGCAGCGTTCGGCGCTTTTATCATGGGGTCTATTCTGGCTGAAACGGTAGAGGCGGAAAGTATTGAACGTCTGGTTAAGCCGGTAAAAGATTTATTCGGCGCCATATTCTTTGTATCTGTAGGTATGATGGTAGACCCTTTGATGATAGTAGAATATGCGGGTCCTATTGTTGTCATCACATTGGCGGTTATTGTCGGGCAATCGTTGTTCGGCACATTGGGAGTATTGCTTGCAGGGCAGCCGCTTAAGACGGCTATGCAATGCGGATTCAGTTTGACGCAGATTGGAGAATTTGCTTTTATCATCGCTTCTTTGGGAGTGTCTTTGCATGTAACAAGTCATTTTCTGTATCCTATAGTGGTGGCTGTATCTGTCATTACTACCTTTCTTACCCCTTATATGATTCGTTTTGCAGAACCGGCTTCCAATTTTGTCGATACGCATTTGCCGGAACGGTGGCAGAAATTTTTGCTGCATTATGCTTCCGGTTCGCAGACTGTGAATCATGAGAGTTTATGGAAGAAACTGATATTTGCTTTGTTGCGTATTACGGTGGTTTATTCCATTGTAAGTGTGGCGGTGATTGCTATCGCATTCCGCTTCCTGGTACCGTTTTTCAAGGGAAACTTGCCTGGGATTTGGGGCTCTTTATTGTCTGCTTTGGTCATTGTTCTGTTTATTTCTCCTTTTCTGCGAGCCATCATGATTAAGAAAAACCATTCGGTAGAATTCGTAACATTGTGGCGCGACAGTCGGGGAAATCGCGCTCCGCTGGTAGCTACTATCGTGCTGCGAATTCTGTTGGCAGTTTCTTTTGTGATGTTTGTAATAGCCGGACTGTTTAAACTGTCGGTTGGTCTTGTCTTTGGAGTTGCGGTACTGCTGGTTATAGTGATGATACTTTCCAGACAGTTGAAGCGGCAGTCTATAATGATTGAACGTACTTTTTTTCAGAATTTGCGGTCGCGGGATATGCGTGCGGAATATTTGGGCGAGAAGAAGCCTGAATATGCAGGCCGTCTGCTTTCGCGTGATTTGCATTTGACGGATTATGAGATTCCCGGGGAATCGGCTTGGGCAGGCAAGACGCTGGCGGAGTTGAATTTTGGCAAGCGTTATGGGGTGCATGTCGTTTCTATTCTTCGTGGACGCAGGCGGATAAATATTCCCGGTGCTTCTGTGCGTCTTTTTCCTTTAGATAAGATACAGGTTATTGCTACTGATGAAGAATTGAATGTGTTTGGTGAGGAAATGAATAAGCTTTCAACGATAGCTGCGGACGCCGTGGAAAAAAGTGAGATGATACTGCGTCAGTTGCGTATCGATGCAAATTCCCCGTTCTTAGGTAAAACATTGAAAGATGCAGGCATACGCGAGAAATACCACTGCCTGATTGTTGGAGTGGAGCGAGGAGGGGAAACTTTGCATGCTCCTGACGTGCACGAGCCTTTTGTCGAGGAGGATGTAGTATGGATTGTCGGTGAGAATGTCGATGTGTACAAATTGGTCGGTGAAAATGATGAGAATGTCGACCTGTGATATTGGAATAACGGTTATCTTTGCTTTACGAACATAAACTTTAAAAAAGAAATATCATGAAAAGTGATCCGAAAGACTGTCTGTACTGTCAGAATAATGAAACGTTGCATAATCTGATGATTGAGATTGCGCAGCTTAGTGTGTCACGTGTCTTCCTTTTTAAGGAACAAACTTATCGCGGGCGCTGCCTTGTGGCTTACAAAGACCATGTCAATGACTTGAATGAACTAACGGATGAGGAACGCAATGCTTTCATGGCTGATGTTGCCCGTGTGACTCGTGCCATGCAAAAAGCTTTTAATCCGGAAAAGATTAATTATGGTGCGTATTCAGACAAATTATCTCATCTTCATTTTCATTTGGCGCCGAAATATGTAGATGGTCCCGATTATGGTGGTACTTTCCAGATGAATCCGGGAAAGGTGTATCTGACGGATGTCGAATATCAGGAATTGGTTGAAGCGGTGAGAAGCAAACTTTGAAAGAGAATGAAGTATAAAGTATAAATTGGCAATGAGCATGATTTATGAATGACAAATGGTTATGTAATATCATAGCATAGCCATTTATACCTTATACTTCGTATTTTATATTTTATTTAAAATTTTGTCCATTACCCAGTTTGTCAGTGTTGCGCTTTCGCCATCGCAGTTACAGATTGATTTGCCAAGTAAATGGTCTACAACAGCTTGAATAAGCGGTTGCTGGACGTAAATGGGGTTTTCTACAGGGATTTCTTCCCTTCCTCGTTCGGTGTGTAAGGCTATGGGATCATAGGTAAATACAGAAAAGCATATCATACCTTTGTCTCCGATGATTTCGATACGGTCTTCACGTGCAGACTCATGTGCAACGAAACACCACGAGCCGCTGCCTACCAGACCGCTGTCAAATTGGAAACAGGCACTGAGGGTATCCTCTGCAGAATATAGTCCGCCACGGTTGCTCTTGTATCCGTTGGCTTCAAGAATATATCCGAACATATCTTGCAGTATGTCTATCTGGTGTGGAGCCAAATCATAAAAATAACCGCCACCGGCGATATCGGGCTGTACACGCCAGGGTAGGTTCTCCTTGTTATAGTCCAGATCGCGAGGTGGCTGGGCAAAACGAATTTGTATATTGATGACATTTCCGATGGCCCCTTCTTCCACCAATGACTTTACTTTCAGGAAATAAGGAAGATAACGGCGGTAATAGGCTACAAAACAAGGTATGCCAGTTTCTTGGGAAATACGGTTGATGCGGCAACACTCTTCATAAGTCACTGCCATCGGCTTTTCTATGTATACCGGTTTGCCGGCTTTCATGGACATGATGGCATATGTGGCATGGGAAGAGGGTGGGGTGGCAATATATACGGCATTTACGTCTTCATCATTAATCAGTTCCTGTGCATCATTGTACCATTTGGCAATGCCTCTTTCTTTGGCATAAGCTTTGGCTTTGGAGATATCCCGACTCATCACAGCTACCACTTCGGAGTGTTCAATTTTTTGAAATGCAGGTCCACTTTTGTATTTGGTCACTTCTCCGCAGCCGATAAATCCCCATTTTATTATTTTCTCACTCATACTTGTATATTATTCTTCAAAGTCGAAATCAAAATCAAAGTCATCCACGAATTCAGGCGCAGTAAAGTCTTCCAGTTCACGGCGATCCTTTTTGGTGGGGCGTCCCGTTCCCTTAGCGCGGTTGATAAATCCGCTGATTTTGCTCATTTCCAACAGTTCATATTGCTCCGGGGCGGTTATGTTCTCCATCATTTCGGGAACAAGCTTGGCGCCTACACGCTTTTCAATAGTCTGTAGTACTTTGAAAGAATAGGTAACCGGCGGTTTGCGTACTTGTATTACATCTCCCGGCTTCACCATTCGAGCTGCCTTTGCAAGTGCACCATTGATACTGATACGTCCTTTTTTGCAGGCTTCGGCTGCAATTGTACGTGTCTTGAATATGCGTACAGCCCACATCCATTTGTCTATTCTTGCTTCACTCATTTCTTGTTGAACTGATTCATTGTAATGTCTATACCGGCGAGACAGAAACTTTTAATGATTTCGCCGGCTGTTTTCAGGCGTTCATCCATTGTTTTCCAGTCTTCGTCCGTAAAGTGTCCCAAAACGAAATCCACTTGTCCGCCGCGGGGAAAATCATTACCGATACCAAAACGCAGGCGGGCATAGTTTTGGGTACCTAATGTGGCTGCAATATGTTTCAGTCCGTTATGTCCCGCATCGCTTCCTTTCCCTTTCAGCCGCAGGGTGCCGAAAGGTAGTGCCAAATCATCTACTACAATCAGTACGTTTTCCAACGGAATGTTCTCTTTTTGCATCCAATAGCGTACGGCATTTCCACTCAGATTCATGAAAGTAGACGGTTTCAGCAATATCAGTTGGCGTCCTTTGAACGGCATGGTAGCTGTAAAACCATAGCGTCCGTCATTAAAGGTTATTCCGGCTGCTTGAGCTAAAGCATCTACTACCATGAAGCCTATATTATGGCGGGTTTCGTGATATTCGGGACCGATATTGCCTAAACCGGCAATTAGATATTTCATTTTTATATACTTGGCTTTAATGATAATTCAGATAAAAAGAGAGGAACGCGGATTATCGCAGTTGTCCGCGGATATGAAATCTGCGTCGTCTGCGTTAATCCGCGTTCCGGAATATCTCGTTTGCTTACTAAGAAAGCGCCGATTAGTTGTTTGCTGCAGCTGCAGCAGCACCTCTTGCGGCACGAGTCAACTTAACAGCACATACAACGGCTTCTTTAGCATTCAACAGTTCCAAACCTTCGTAGCTTAATTCACCTACTTTTACCGTTTTGCCCAATCCCAAATGAGATACATTGACAATCAGTTTTTCAGGAATAGCGTTGTACAAAGCTTTAACTTTCAGTTTACGCATCTGCAGAGTCAGCTTACCACCGGCTTTCACACCTTCTGCCAAACCTTCCATTTGTACGGGAACTTCCATTACGATAGGTTTAGTTTCATCAATCTGATAGAAGTCAACGTGCAGGATAGTATCTTTTACCGGGTGGAATTGAATATCTTTCAAGATAGCATTTACTTTCTTGCCATCGATAATCAGGTCAACCACGTAGATGTGCGGAGTATAAACCAAATTGCGCAGACCTTCTGCCGGTACAGTGAAATGAACGTTTTCACCTGCTCCGTAGAGTACGCAAGGTACACCGTTGTCTTTACGAATAGCTTTCAAAGCTCTTGCTTGTTCCGAAGAACGCTCTGCAATAGTTCTTGCAGTTCCTTTTACTTCAATTGATTTCATTTTAATTTCTTTTTGTGTTACTCTAAATTAAGTAGATTATTGCTTAATTCACCATCACACGATGTGGTTCACCACACGATGTTGCAAAAAAGCGGTGCAAAAATACCGCTTCTTTTTGAATTATCAAAAGGTTTTCCTTTAAAAATCAATATCTATTTTAATTTCTCCGTCAAGCGGAGAATCTTTTTCTTTCTGTTCTTCTGCCGGCTGCACATTGTCTGGTTGTTCTTCATTGTCGTTGCGGCGCATAAAACATCCTTGCTGTTCCTGAATGAAGCCAATAGCCTGTTGCAGGCCATTCATGAATTTTTCAAAATCTTCTTTGTACAAAAAGATTTTATGTTTTTCAAAACTAACCTGTGATTCATCTCCTTCACCTGTTACTATCTTCTTGCTTTCAGTGATAGCAAGGAACATTTCGTCCTTTCTGTTTTTCTTAACATCTAAATAATAGATGCGCTTGCCTGCTTTAATGGATTGGGAGAATACTATTTCTTTGTCGCTCACGTCCAGTCCGCTTTTCTTTTTAAAGTCTTCCATATTATAGCTATCTTGTTGTAATCGGGTTCAAAATTGACGATTTTTTTTAAACTGTCAAAAGAAAAAGCCCGGATAATGATTATCTGCATTAAAAAATGTGATTTATTTATGTAAACTCATTAAAAATATCTACTTTTGCACCTCGTTAAAACACCAGTATTTACTTTAGTTATGATAAACAGAGTTCTTATTCGTCTTAAGATTATACAGATTGTATATGCTTATTATCAGAATGGCAGTAAAAATTTAGATGCTGCGGAGAAAGAGTTGTTCTTTAGTCTCTCCAAGGCATATGACCTTTACAATTATCTGCTTATGTTGATGATAGCCTTGACGAACTACGCACAAAAGCGCATTGATGCGGCAAAAGCAAAATTGGCTCCCACAGCCGAAGAGTTGTATCCGAACATGAAGTTTGTAGAAAACAAATTCATTTCCCAACTGGAAGTGAACAGGCAGTTGATGGACTTTATCTCCAACCAGAAACGTACATGGGAGAATGATGAAGATTTTGTTAAAGGATTATTTGAAAAGATTGTAGCATCTGATATATATAAGGAATATATGGCTTCTTCCGAAAACTCTTACGAGGCAGATCGTGAATTATGGAGAAAGCTTTATAAGACATTCATTTTCAATAATGAGGAACTTGATATATTGCTCGAAGATCAAAGCCTTTATTGGAATGACGACAAGGAAATTGTGGATACATTCGTTCTGAAAACAATCAAACGCTTTGATGAGAAGAATGGCGCGAATCAGCCGTTATTGCCTGAATTTAAGGATGATGAAGATCAGGAGTTTGCCCGCCGTTTGTTCCGCCGTGCTATTCTGAACTGCGATTACTACCGTCATCTTATCAGCGAAAACACACGTAACTGGGATTTGGACCGTGTAGCTTTTATGGATGTAGTTATCATGCAGTGTGCATTGGCCGAAATATTGAGTTTCCCGAACATTCCCGTCAGCGTTTCGTTGAATGAGTATGTAGATATAGCCAAAGTGTACAGTACAGCCAAGAGTGGCAGTTTTGTCAATGGCACTTTGGATGGAATAGTTAAGGAATTGAAAAAAGAAGGGAAGTTGTCGAAAAACTGATACCTTTGTTGAATAATAAAAATTAAAACGGAATATTTATGAATTTGATGACAGTATTTTTCCTGCAAGCTCCTGCTGCAGGCCCGGACGGAAGCATGATGTGGATTATGTTGATAGCTATGTTCGCTATTATGTATTTCTTTATGATTCGCCCGCAAAATAAGAAGCAAAAAGAAATTGCGAATTTCCGCAAATCTCTTCAAGTGAACCAAAAGGTGATTACTGCCGGTGGCATTCATGGTATTATCAAGGAAATTAACGATAATGATGTGGTTCTTGAAATTGCTTCCAACGTTAAAATCCATATTGACAAGAATTCCATTATTGCCGCTGCTGCTGATGCAAACAGTAGTCAGGCTTCTAAATAAGCAGATGTGAGCCTATGTTTGATCGTAGGAACATAAGACGTATTTATTTGAATATAACCGGAAAAACAAAGGACTTTCTGCTCAGTGATAAGAGCAGAGAGTTCTTTGTTTTTTTATTTTTCTTCTTTATAGCCGGTGGTTTCTGGTTGTTGCAGACACTGAACAACGATTATGAAGCGGAATTTTCTATTCCGGTCCGTTTGCGTGGAGTGCCTAATAATACGATGATTACTTCAGAGCCGGTTTCCGAACTGCATATAAAGGTAAAGGATAAAGGTACTGTTTTGCTTAATTATATGTTGGGAAAGAGCTTCTATCCGGTTTCGCTCGATTTTTCCGATTATAAAGCTGTTGATAATCATGTACGTATTTATGCTTCTCAGTTTGAGAAAAAAGTGCTGAGTCAGTTGAATGTTTCCACCCGCTTGCTTTCTATGAAGCCAGATACCTTGGAATACATTTATGCAACGGGAATGTCCAAATTGGTGCCTGTCAGATTATCGGGGACAGTGGGTGCCGGCCGTCAATATTATTTGTCGGATACGATTTTTAAACCGGACTCGGTTTTGGCTTATGCACCGGAAGGGGTACTGGATACGATAACCGCTGCCTATACCCAGCCTGTCAAACAGGAGAATGTCTCCGATACATTGCGGCAACAGGTGTCTTTGCTTGCGCGACGAGGTGTGAAGTTTGTTCCTGCCTCTATCGAGATGATACTTCCTGTGGACATTTATACGGAAAAGACGGTGGAAGTGCCGTTGCACGGCGTAAACTTTCCGGCTGATAAAGTATTGCGTGCTTTTCCTTCTAAGGTTCAAGTAACTTTCCAGGTAGGGCTTAGCCGTTTCCGTGAGATAACTGCAGATGATTTTCATATCAATGTTTCTTATGAGGAACTGCTGCGTTTGGGGTCGGACAAGTATACGGTAAAATTGCGGAATATTCCCGACGGGGTGAAACAAGTGCGTTTTAATCCGGAGCAGGTCGATTTTCTTATAGAACAAATATCTCCTTCATTATGACTGTCAAGATAGGTATAACCGGTGGTATCGGCAGTGGAAAAAGTGTTGTGTCCCGACTGTTGGAGGTGATGGGAATCCCGGTCTATATTTCTGATGTGGAAACCAAACAGCTTATGATGACAGACTCTTGTATTCGCAGTGAGTTGACTGCCTTGTTGGGTGAGGAGGTGTATGCCGGTGGAGTATTGAATAAGTCTCTGCTTGCGTCTTATCTTTTCGGTAGTCCCGAGCATGCCGGGCAGATTAATGGTATTGTTCATCCGCGTGTAAAAGAGGATTTCAGGCAGTGGGTTTGTCAGCGTGCGGCATGCCGGATGGCAGGAATCGAGTCTGCTATTCTGATAGAGGCTGGATTTGCAGATGAGGTTGATGTAGTTGTTATGGTTTACGCTCCCGAGGAGATACGGGTACAGCGTGCCATGAAGCGGGATGCTTCCTCACGCGAACTGATAGAAAAGCGCATTCGTAGTCAGATGGGCGATGAAGAAAAACGGAAACTGGCAGATTTTGTGATAGTGAATGATGACGAAACACCGTTAATTCCGCAGGTTTTGGGCTTAATCACTTTTCTGTCTCAAAATAATACCTATCTTTGCCCACCGAAAAAATGAACTACTAATTACAAAAACTGAATATATTATGTTGAAGACTATTTTGTCTATTTCCGGTAAGCCGGGATTGTATAAACTCATCTCTCAGGGAAAGAATATGTTGATTGTGGAGTCACTTGTTGACAAGAAACGTTTTCCTGCTTATGGTAATGAAAAGATTATCTCTTTAGGAGATATTGCCATGTATACAGATACAGAAGAAGTACCTTTGAAAGATGTACTTCTCTCTATGAAGAAAAAGGAAAACGGTGCAGCCGTGGCATTGGATGTAAAAAAGGCTTCTGTGAAAGAGCTCCAAGCTTATTTGGCGGAGGTGTTGCCTAATTTTGACCGCGACCGCGTATATGTGTCTGATATTAAAAAACTGATTTCCTGGTATAATCTGTTGGTAGCAAGTGATATGACAGACTTTGAAGAAACATCTGAAACTGCTGCTGAAGAGGTTAAAGAAGAAACAGCTGAATAATTATACTTCATTCTGAGGTTAAAATAAAAAGAGGGTATGTCAAAATTAACATCCGCTTGCTAATTGTTTCTTTTTAGGCACAGATTACACGTCCTTTGTTCTTTTTCCGTGAAATCCGCGAAATCCGTGCCTAAAAGAAATCATCAAGTGTATTTTGACACACCCTCTTCTTTTTTTAGCTTGTCAGTTTCTGAAATCCAATTCGTCTTTCGTTGCATTGATATCTACCGTGATTGGTTTGCTACGGTCAACTTCCTGCGACAATAATTTCTTGGACAAATCGTTCAGCAAGTAATGCTGGATAGCACGTTTCACAGGGCGGGCACCAAACTCCGGATCATATCCTGCATTGGCCAGGAAATCTATGGCGGCATCGGTCAATACCAGTTCCACGCCGTTTCCGGATAACATCTTTTGTACGCTCTTGATTTGAAGTACAACAATCTGTTTGATTTCTTTTTCAGTCAGCGGCAAGAACATGATTGTCTCGTCGATACGATTCAGAAATTCCGGGCGGATTGTCTTTTTCAGCATATTCATAACTTCCTTCTTGGTTTCCTCTACAATCTCTTCCTTGTTGGAACCGTTCAGTTTCTCCATTTGGCTTTGAATGTATCCGCTACCCATATTGGAAGTCATGATGATAATGGTATTCTTGAAGTTTACGGTACGTCCCTTATTATCCGTCAAACGTCCGTCATCCAATACTTGCAATAGTATGTTGAATACATCCGGATGTGCTTTCTCTATTTCATCGAACAGTACGACGGAGTAAGGTTTGCGGCGTACAGCTTCCGTCAACTGACCGCCTTCATCATATCCCACATATCCCGGAGGAGCTCCTACCAGACGGGAAACGCTATGTTTCTCCTGATATTCGCTCATATCGATACGCGTCATCATCGTTTCATCATCAAACAGGAATTCGGCAAGCGCCTTGGCAAGTTCCGTTTTACCTACACCGGTAGTACCGAGAAAGAGGAATGAGCCGATAGGACGCTTGGGATCTTGCAGTCCCGCGCGGCTGCGGCGTACAGCATCGGCTACAGCTTCGATGGCTTCATTCTGTCCGATAACACGCTGATGCAGTTCATCTTCCAGATGCAATAGTTTCTCCTTTTCGCTTTGCAGCATTTTGCTTACCGGTATGCCTGTCCATCGGGATACTACATCTGCGATATCCTCGGCGTCAACTTCTTCCTTAATCATTGCTTGATCGCCCTGCATTTCGTGCAGCTTTTGCTGGGTCTCTTCAATTTCCTGATTCAGTGCTTGAAGTTTGCCATAACGTATTTCGGCTACCTTTCCATAATCACCTTCACGTTCCGCTTTATCGGCTTCAAACTTCAGGTTTTCTATTTCAACTTTATTCTGCTGAATTTTGTTGACCAGTGTCTTTTCGTTTTGCCATTTTGCTTTATACGACTTCTCCTGTTCTTTTAGTTCGGCAAGTTCCTTGCCGATTTGCTCCAGTTTGAGACGGTCATTTTCGCGCTTGATGGCTTCGCGTTCAATTTCCAGTTGTTTGATTTTACGGGAAATCTCATCCAACTCTTCCGGTACAGAATCTACTTCCATACGGAGTTTGGCGGCAGCTTCATCCATCAGGTCAATGGCTTTATCCGGCAGGAAGCGGTCGGTGATATAACGGTTGCTCAATTCTACGGCAGCAATGATGGCATCGTCTTTAATCCGTACATGGTGATGGTTTTCATAACGTTCTTTCAAGCCACGAAGGATGGAAATGGTGCTTAACGTGTCCGGTTCGTTTACCATAACGATTTGGAAACGGCGTTCCAAAGCCTTGTCTTTCTCAAAGTATTTTTGATACTCGTCCAAGGTGGTAGCACCGATGCTTCTCAGCTCACCGCGTGCCAGAGCAGGTTTCAGAATATTGGCGGCATCCATTGCTCCCTCGCCTTTACCGGCGCCTACCAATGTGTGGATTTCGTCGATGAACAGAATGATGTCTCCTTCCGATTTCTTCACTTCATTGACGACGGCTTTCAGACGTTCTTCGAATTCGCCCTTATATTTGGCTCCTGCAACCAATGCACCCATATCCAGTGAATAAACTTGTTTGTTTTTCAGATTCTCAGGTACATCACCCCGCAATATACGGTGGGCAAGTCCTTCTACAATGGCTGTTTTACCTGTACCCGGCTCACCTATCAATATAGGATTGTTCTTGGTACGGCGGCTTAGGATTTGCAGAACCCGGCGGATTTCTTCATCACGTCCGATAACGGGGTCCAGTTTGCCGCTTCGGGCTGCCTCGTTCAGATTGATGGCATACTTTTCCAATGACTGATAAGTGTCCTCGCTGGATTGCGAAGTAACCTTTTCGCCTTTCCGTAATTCATTGATTGCATTGCGCAAGTCTTTCTCCGTCATTCCGGCATCTTTCAGGATGGTGGAAGCGGTACTTTTTACGGTGAGCAAAGCGAGCAACATCGGTTCCAGTGAAACGAACTCATCGCCCATTTCTTTGGAATATTGGGTTGCCTTCTGAAAAATTTCATTAGTCTCACGACTCAGGTAGGGTTCTCCACCCGATACTTTGGGCAGGGAGTCAATCTGCTTATCAAGTACGAGTGCGATTTGCTGCCCGTTCATGCCTAACTTCTGGAAGATGAAATTGGTAACGTTTTCGCCCACTTTCATCACGCTTTGAAGCAAGTGTACAGGTTCGATGGCTTGCTGCCCCCGTGCTTGCGTCAAGTTCACGGCTTCTTGTACGGCTTCTTGAGCTTTGATAGTAAATTGGTTAAAGTTCATATTTAGTTCTCCTTTCTATTTTTATCAGCTTCATAACACTTTAAAAAGCGCAAAAGATTTGCCAGCAGCAAAAATGAGACAAA
Source organism: Bacteroides sp. 2201st1_D9_2201SCRN_220225 (assembly GCF_040928965.1). Lineage (NCBI taxonomy): Bacteria > Pseudomonadati > Bacteroidota > Bacteroidia > Bacteroidales > Bacteroidaceae > Bacteroides > Bacteroides sp. 2201st1_D9_2201SCRN_220225. Next base: position 19,536 of record NZ_JBCODG010000024.1, read on the forward strand.
ATTTCAGTTAATAGAAGAAAATGAATGTCAAATTGGCTGATTTGCGACAAATACCTTTTATCTACAAAACTTTTTGTATCTTTACTCCCTCAATAAATAAATGAGTAATATGGAAAATACCCAAATAAAACTTTCCGAAACGGTAATGGTGATTGATGTTGCCTACCTGAATTTTGTTATAAACGATTTGAGGAAGTATTTTGAACCGTTGCTGGGACGTTCTTTACAAACAGTGGATCTGGCGCTTTTTACCATGTATCTGGCTATGGATGCCGGATTGAAAGGGAGTGACAATGATGTGCAGGTACTTCTCGTATATGATAAGCAGTCCGGAAAGCTGGAGCACTGCCTGCCATCCGATTTGAAGAACGAATTGGATGGAGTAGCGTTTAAGGCTTCTTTGGGTGAATTCAGTTTTATGGCTGTGCCTTCAGAGGGTTTTGTGTCTCGTGGAGACTTGTATCTTGATTTGTTGCAGATAGTATTGAATGCCGCCGAAGTGAAGAAGCTGATTGTTGTTCCTTTTAATGAGGAGTATGGTAAAGAGGTTGAGAACGTTTTGAGGGAATGCGCATTGGAAAATGCCGGACATAAAGAAGAGGCAAAAGACATTGTTTATTTCCGTATGGAGGAGCCTGCTGCCCCGGCTGTATGCCGTTGGGAGATGCTGGGGTATCCGCTGATGTCGGTGTTGGGTATCAGGAGTGAAGATTTGCAGAATAATTAATCAATTTAATTCATTGTGCTGTGAGCGATTTTCGTTTAAAGGTATTCCGGTCTGTTGCGAAGAATCTGAGTTTTACGAAGGCTTCGCAAGAATTGTTTGTCAGCCAGCCTGCTATTACCAAACATATACAAGAGTTGGAAGCTGCTTATCAGACACGTTTGTTCGACCGGCAGGGTAGCAGAATTTCGTTGACGGAGTCGGGCAATTTGCTCTTGGAACATTGCGAGCGGATTTTGGAAGACTATAAACGGTTAGAGTACGAAATGCACTTGTTGCATAATGAATATACAGGCGGTTTGAAGCTGGGGGCCAGCACTACCATTGCCCAATATGTGTTACCTCCTTTGCTTGCCAGCTTTATCGGTAAGTTTCCACAAGTCAGCCTGTCATTGTTGAATGGTAATTCCAGAGAGATAGAGGCCGCTTTGCAGGAACATCGCATTGATTTGGGCTTTGTCGAAGGAGTATTCAGGTTGCCTAATATTAGATATACTACTTTTTGGGAAGATGAGCTGGTGGCAGTGGTGCGTACAGGCAGTAAATTGGCTGTGGGAGAGGAGATAACTCCTGATGAATTGTTCCATTTGCCTCTGGTGCTTCGCGAAAGAGGTTCGGGGACATTGGATGTTTTTGAGCGTGCCTTGCAGCAACATAATATAAAGTTATCCTCTTTACAGGTTTTGATGTATTTGGGAAGCACGGAAAGTATCAAATTGTTTTTGGAACATACCGATTGTCTGGGCATTGTTTCCGTTCGTTCCATTACGCGCGAATTGTATTCTGGACAGTTGCGTGTCGTTGAGATTAAGGGAATGCCTATGTTACGCGATTTTAGTTTTGCACAGCCTCAGGGGCAAGAAAGCGGTTTGGCGCAAGTATTCATGCAATTTGCCATGCACAATAACCATAAGTTATAGCACATAAGCAGAAACAATTGGCATGATTGAGAAAAGAAGCCTACCTTTGCGGTCGAAAACAAATTAATAAAAATAAAAAAGTATGGCTTCAACTCGAACATTGGCGAAAAGCATCAATATGTCTTTTCTGCAAAACAACAACAAAATTATTTACGTTTCACTTCTTGTCATTCTTTCTTTTTTCTTGTTTCTTGATTATATTCCGGGAATGCACGCTTATTCCGCATGGGTTACCCCTCCGGTAGCTTTATTTCTTGGTCTGTCGTTTGCTTTGTTATGTGGACAGGCACATCCTAAGTTTAATAAGAAAATATCCAAATATCTGTTGCAGTATTCTGTGGTGGGTCTGGGTTTCGGTATGAATTTGCAGGCTTCGCTTGCTTCCGGTAAGGAAGGTATGGAGTTTACGGTTATCTCTGTGGTAGGTACATTACTTATCGGCTGGGTTATTGGTCGTAAGTTTCTGAAAGTAGATCGTGACACTTCTTATCTGATCAGCTCTGGTACGGCTATTTGCGGTGGTAGCGCTATCGCGGCGGTAGGTCCTGTGTTGAGGGCAAAAGACAGTGAAATGTCTGTGGCTTTGGGTACGATTTTTATTTTGAATGCGATTGCATTGTTCATATTTCCTGTAATAGGTCATGCCTTGAATATGAGCCAGCATGAGTTCGGTACATGGGCTGCCATTGCCATTCATGACACCAGTTCGGTAGTTGGTGCGGGTGCTGCCTATGGTGAGGAGGCGTTGCGGGTAGCTACTACTATCAAGCTGACCCGTGCGCTTTGGATTATTCCGTTGGCAATTGCTACTTCATTTATTTTCAAAAGTAAAGGGCAGAAAATCAGTATACCCTGGTTTATCTTCTTCTTTGTTTTGGCAATGATTGTCAATACCTATGTCTTGAATCTTTCCGAGACAGGGGCTTTAATCGGTGCGGGAATCAACAGTATTGCCCGTAAGGCATTGACAATAACATTGTTCTTTATAGGAGCTTCCCTTTCCCGTGATGTCCTGAAAGCAGTAGGTATCAAACCGCTTGTACAGGGTATTCTGCTTTGGGTAGTTATCAGTGTCAGTACACTGGCTTATATTTATTGGTCTTGATATAAGGCTGCAACGGCTTGAGGATTCAGTATGGTATATTCTTTCTGCATTCTCAGTACATTTTCGTCAGTTGCATATACAAATACACATCTCGCTATCGCCGGGATGTGTATTTCTTTTATACACCCTTCCCAGCATCGCCGAACCGAAACCAATGGGACGTAGGTAATAAAACCTTGCTGCTCCAGTTTCTTTTTGGTATTCAGTTCGGTGTGTGGGTTGGTCAATACGATAAACCACGAATGTGGCTTATCTAAGTGATGGATGATATATTGAAAAGTCATAGTTAGTTGTCTTTTGTTACTGTAAAATTGAAAGTGTGGAAAAATTGCGGTTTATTACCGACTGTCATTGGAAAAACGATGGTGACTGAAGTTCTTCCGTTTTTTCTGAATTTCTTTTTGTGATATATTTTGCTGATACCTTTTTCCGTAATTAAGTTGGTTGCTGTAATTGTGCGGTTTATTTCCTGGTTGTGTTTGATGGTTTCCAAAGGAGCTTCGTCTGTTGTAAAAGGGTAGAGGCTGATGCCTGACGCCCTTCCGTTAACAATGAAACCGGCTTGTTTCCAGTTTAGCCATACGGTTTCATCGGTGTTGTTTTTGATGATGACTTTCCATGCATTGCTGTTCGGAATGAATTGATAAATAATTCCCTCTTTGTTATATTCCAGTTTCCCTTGATGGTTTTCATATGATTTGAATGAAATGCGGCAGTTTTCGTTGTCGATGTATTGTGCATGTGATAAGGTGGGAAACAGGAATGACAATAAAACAATGAGATGAGGTATCCGTTTGTATTTTCGGCTGTCAAAGTAAGTCTGCATAAGGATGGCTGATATACAGACCGGGATTGTAATGAGAATGCAACTACTCAATGTCATGGCATTATATGTATTATCTTTTTATTTATATGAATACGCGGCAAAAATATCATAAATTAATTGATAAAACAAATAAATTATGGATTAAAACGAACTTATATACAGACAAATTATTATTCAAGTAGTTTTAGTGTGGCTAATTAATTCGTATCTTCATTGAAATGGAAAAGAGTAATATATATATTGGCGAGGTTATCAGGAGTGTTATGGCTGATAACCAGATTACTAAGGCTGAACTTGCAAGAAGATTGGGTGTTAGACCTCAAAGTGTCGATTATATGTTGACACGGAAAAGTATTGATACGGATACGTTATACAACGTTTCAAGAGCATTGAACTATGACTTTGCTATGCTATACTCTTTACATGAAGGACAGACAAATTGTGATATAAAAGAATCCTCATATAATGTCGCTACCGCTAAGGTGTTGGTGGAGTTGGAATTAAAACCGGAGGATTTGGCAAAATTGAACTTGAAAAAGAGAATCTCTGATGTGTTGAAATGATTCGTAGGTATATTTATAAATTTGTTTTTAGAAAGAATTTATTGGCTTTGATATAAAGCTGTAACGGTTTGCAGAGATAAGGCGGTATATTCCTTTTGCATCTCTTGCATTTCTTCCTTGGTTGCATATACAAATACACATCTTGCTATTGTCGGGATGTGTATTTCTTTTATACATCCGGCCCAACTGCGCCGAACTGAAATTGTTGGAACATAAGTGATAAACCCTTGTTGTTCCAGTTTCTTTTGGATATTGAGTTCGGCGTGTGGGGCGGTCAGTACAATACACCACAAATGCGGTTCATGCAAATGGTTGATAATATATTGGAAAGTCATAGTTAGTTAGCTGTTACAATAAAATTGAATATATGGAAAAACTGCGGTTTATTGCCGATACCGATTGGCAAAGCAATGTTGACGGACGTCCGTCCATTTCTCTTCAGATTGCGTTTACTATATATTTTATTAACCTTTTTCCCTTTTATTAAGTTGGATGCAGTAACGGTTCGGGTTATTTCAGATTTTTCTTTGATAACATCCGTAGGGGGATCATCGGATGTAAAAGGATACAAACTGATTCCGGAAGCTTTTCCATTAATGATAAAACTGCCTTTTTCCCAATTTATCCGTGCATTCTTGTTCGTATTATTTTTGATGGTTATTTTCCACGCATTGCTTTCCGGCGTAAAACGGTAAATTATTCCGTCTTGGGTATATTCCAATTTTCCCGCCTGGTTTGCATGCGATGAAAATGAAATTTTGCATTGCGTTTTGTCCATATATTGTGCATACGACAATACCGGATAAAAAAGAAGTATCAGGAATATGAAATGATTCTTGCGTTTATATTTCCAATAATTGAAATATAGCCATAGAATGATAGCCAGTAGACATACCGGTATCGCAATAAGAATGTACGTTATTAATGCCATACACTATTTATGATTTTTTGTTTGTTGCGTGGCAAAAATATTATAAAATAATTGATAAAACAACAATATTGTAAAAATAAATATATAAATAACTGTTAATGCGAAGTGTATAAGATAATTGATTGCAGACGATTGGTTATGGATTATACGTTTCTGGTTTTTATATTACATATCTTTGTAAATGTATGATTTCTGCTGATTTCTGAACATTTTCTTCTTTGTTCTATTATCATTTCGTGTATTTTTGTATTTGTAAAAGAGGTGATAGTCGCCTGTCAATATACGGATAGCGTGTGAAACTAGTAACATAAACACCTCACCTTAGCTCTTTAAATTGCAGGAGTTTGCTCCCTAAACCTTAGGACTTTAGTATGTTATGCTGTGGCATTTCAGTTGTTAAGGTGTGGTGTTTGGGGTGTTAAGGTGGGGGCTTTTGATAACAAAAAATGTTTTGTAAGATGAATAGTTTCATTTTATGGATTTTTCCGATGATGGTATCTTTTATGAGGATATTATTTTTTTGAATGAGGATAGATAACAAGAAGAACGAATATGAACCATTTGTCATTAATTGCTTGATATTGTGAATATCTGCTTTCGGAATAGTTATATGGTGTCTCTTCTCATATATGTAAAACAAATTTGGATTTTAAGACAAAAGAACAACCGGAAAGTGCCTAAAGCATATTATAAACAAACCAGTTCTTTGTGTCTTAAAATCCAAACTTTTAACCTTTCAGTTAAGGATTACTTCTCTTTTTTCAATTCCTCGAAAATGAGTCCTTCCAGTTCCTCCGCCAGTTCCGGGTTATCGAGAATAACCTGTTTGGCGGCATCGCGTCCCTGTGCGATTTTAGTATCATTATAACTGAACCAGGAACCACTTTTCTTGATGATGCCCAGTTCCGCACCCAAATCGATGATTTCTCCAGCACGTGAGATGCCTTCACCGAACATGATGTCGAATTCTGCACGACGGAAAGGAGGAGCTACCTTGTTCTTTACAACTTTCACTTTGGTCTGCTTGCCGATAACCTCCTCGCCATTCTTGATAGCTTGGCCACCACGGATGTCAAGACGTACGGAAGCATAGAACTTCAATGCGTTACCGCCGGTGGTCGTTTCAGGATTACCGAACATTACGCCGATTTTTTCACGGAGCTGGTTGATGAAGATACAAGTTGTACGGGTTTTGCTAACAGCAGATGTCAGCTTACGCAGAGCCTGTGACATAAGACGTGCCTGCAAACCTACCTTGTTGTCGCCCATATCGCCTTCGATTTCGGCTTTCGGTGTCAGAGCGGCTACGGAGTCTACAACGATGATGTCAATAGCGGAAGAACGAATCAGTTGCTCTGCAATTTCCAATGCCTGCTCGCCGTTGTCCGGTTGTGAAATCAAGAGGTTATCCACATCTACACCCAATTTGGCTGCATAGAAGCGGTCGAAAGCGTGTTCCGCATCGATGAATGCTGCGATGCCGCCTGCCTTTTGTGCTTCGGCGATGGCATGGATTGCCAGCGTGGTTTTACCGGAAGATTCCGGACCGTAGATTTCAATGATACGTCCGCGGGGGTAACCGCCTACACCCAATGCTACGTTCAGTCCGATGGAACCGGTAGGGATTACTTCTACTTGTTCGACGCTTTCGTCGCCCATTTTCATGATAGAACCCTTGCCGAAACTTTTTTCTATCTTATCCATGGCAGCTTGCAGCGCCTTTAGTTTTTCGCTGCCTGCCATGTTATTTCCGTTTTCAAAATTAAGTTCGTCTTTCTTTGCCATTATTTTAGTGATTAATGATTAGTGTTTAGTGATTAATTATCAATCACTGTTACAGGATTTGTGCGGCGTGGTCTTTAGTCTTTACTTCCTTAGGGGTGATGATACGCTCAATCACTCCTTCCTCATTGATGATGAAGGTGGTGCGGAAAGTACCCATATATTTACGTCCGTACATGCTCTTTTCACCCCATACGCCGAATTGCTCCACAAGTTTCTTATCTGTGTCTGCAATCAGGGTAAAGGGCAGGTTGTTCTTTTCGATGAATTTCTGGTGCGACTTCTCGTTGTCTACACTGACTCCGATAACTTCGTAGCCGGCCTTACGCAGGTCGGTATAGTTGTCGCGCAGGTTGCAGGCTTGTGCCGTACAACCTGAAGTTGAGTCTTTGGGATAAAAATAGAGCACTATTTTTTTTCCTTTATAATCGCTCAGACGAATTTCTTCGCCTTTTTCATTGATACCCAGTATTTCGGGCGCTTTATCTCCGATATTCACGTAATTCAGTGTTTAGGGGTTGATTGGTAATAAATGATTAATCGCTAATTTAAACTTCCAAGTTTCCGTCGATTACTTCATGCCAGGGCAGTCCTTGCTTGTTAAGCTGTTCCATGAACGGATCGGGATCGAACTCCTCTACGTTCCATACACCCGGTCTCTTCCACAGACCTTTGAGGAACATCATGGCGCCAATCATGGCAGGAACACCGGTTGTGTAGCTCACGCCCTGCATGCCTGTTTCCTTGTAAGCTTCTTGGTGGCTGCAATTGTTATATATATAATAGGTGTGTTCTTTGCCGTCTTTCAAGCCGCGGATACGGCAACCGATAGAGGTTTCGCCTTCGTAGTTCTCTCCTAAATCCTGCGGGTTGGGGAGTACGGCTTTCAGGAATTGCAGCGGAACGATTTTCATGCCGTTGTATTCTACCTCATCAATGCGGGCCATGCCAATGTTCTGGATAACACGCAGGTGGGTCAGGTATTCTTGTCCGAATGTCATCCAGAAACGTGCACGTTTGATTGTGGGGAAATTTTTCACCAGAGACTCCAGTTCTTCGTGATAAAGAAGGTAAGAGTCGCGCGGACCGATATTGGGGTAGGTGAGTGCTTTGTGGATTTCCAACGGTTTGGTGGTTACCCATTCGCCGTTTTCGTAATAACGTCCGTTTTGGGTAATTTCGCGGATGTTGATTTCCGGGTTGAAGTTGGTAGCAAATGCTTTGTGATGATTTCCTGCATTGCAGTCCACAATGTCCAGGTATTGGATTTCGTCAAAATGATGCTTGGCTGCATAGGCGGTATATATGCCGCTTACACCCGGGTCGAAACCACAGCCGAGGATAGCTGTCAGTCCGGCATCTTCAAAGCGCTTTTTGTATGCCCATTGCCAGCTGTATTCGAAATGAGCTACGTCTTTCGGTTCGTAATTGGCTGTATCCAGATAATTTACTCCGCTTTTCAGACAGGCTTCCATGATAGTAAGGTCCTGATAGGGGAGAGCTACGTTTATGACGATTTCGGGTTTGAAACTGTTGAAGAGCGCCACCAGTTCGTCTACATTGTCTGCATCTACCTGAGCGGTTTTGATGTTAGGGTTGCCGATTGCTTTTACAACAGCGTCGCATTTGGATTTGGTGCGGCTGGCAATCATGATTTCTGTAAACACATCCGGATTTTGAGCTACTTTGTGCGCAACAACGGTACCTACACCGCCTGCACCGATAATAAGAACTTTACCCATTTTTCTACTTACAAAAGTTTTAAATATGATTATTTTTTTTCAATGAGCAAATATAAGGCTTAATTCTCAGATAAACATTAAAATCCTGCTAAATACTTTGACCAAGTATTGCTATTTCTAAACAAAAGGTTTGCTTTTGGATTATTTTGTATATATTTGTAGTGATAAAATTAACTTAAACAAAAAGTAACAATGAAGAAAGTATTTGTTTCCCTTTGTATGGCGGCTACTGTGGCAGGGCTGTCATCTTGCGCTTCGACTAAAAATGCCGCAACGCTCTCTTCCTTGAGTGGTGAGTGGAATATTATTGAAATAAACGGCAGTGCGGTTGTACCTGCTCCGAATCAGGAATTTCCTTTTATCGGTTTTGATACAAAGACCGGACAGGTATATGGCAACAGTGGCTGTAACCGCCTGATGGGTTCGTTCGATGTGAACGCCAAACCCGGACAGATAGACCTTGGCGCATTGGGAAGTACCCGTATGATGTGTCCGGATATGACAGTGGAGAAAAACGTGCTGGCTGCTTTAGGACAGGTAAAGAAGTATAAGCAACTGGGCAAGGAGAATATGGCATTATGCGCTTCTTCCAATCGTCCTGTCATTGTGTTGCAGAAAAAGGAAGCTTCTGCTAAGTTGGCCGATTTGAACGGTAAATGGATGATTAGCGAGGCCGGTGGAGAGACCATTCCGTCGGGAATGGAAAAGCAGCCGTTCATCGAGTTCAATATTGCAGAAAAAACTCTGCATGGTACTGCCGGATGTAATGTCATTAACGGTTCATTTAATGTGGATGATGCAAATCCGGTAGCCATATCTTTCCCGCAGGTTATCAGTACCATGATGGCATGTCCCGATATGGAAGTGGAGAGCCGTGTGTTGAAAGCATTGAATTCCGTTCAGTCTTTCGGTAAGCTGGCAGGCGGCGGTATGGGCTTTTATGATGCGGACAACAATCTGGTAATGGTATTGGTGAAGAAATAACGGACATCGGTCATTATTCAGTATAAGATTACACGGATTTCACAGATTTATTTTATTCTTTTTCTGTGAAATCCGTGTAATTTTTGTTTGATAAAGAAACAAACAGCGGGCATTTTTTTATTTTGACACATCCTCTTTTTCCCTCAGTCCGGCACGTATGCGGCTTAATGATTGCGGAGTGATATACAGGTATGAGGCCAAGTATTTCAGCGGTACATCCTGCAATAGTTCCGGATTCTCTTCCATTAATGTCAGATAACGCTCTTTGGCGGTGGGTGGTGTCCCATAAGCCAGTGTCGAAGCGTCCACTGACAAAATTTCACGTTCAAAAATCTTTCTGCCGAAGTTTGCCATTTCGATAGAGTGTGCAAACAGAGCCTCTAATTTGGCTTTACTGATGCAATAGGCTGTACTGTCGTTTACAGACTCGATATTGACCTGAGAAGGTTTGTCGTCCACATACCCCCATGAAGAAAATGCGGCATCGCCGGGAGTGGCAAACCGTAAGGAATTTTCTGTTCCGTCTGCCAGGTAGTATGCCCGCCATATACCTTTCTTTATAAGGTAGAAATTAGAATTCCGTTCTCCCTTCTCTATTATAAGCTCTCCTTTGGAAAAGGATATTTCTTCCATATGAGACAACAGCTCAAACAGGCTTTTTTCGGGTAATTTATACTTCTTGCAGAATTTCTTTAGCATGATTTCCATGTTGCAAAGATATTGAATTTTCCTTGCCATTTCTTTTCCTGCCCATATAAATAATGAGTATGAAAAGAGTGGTCAATAATTCTGCCAGCGGGGTAGCCAGCCAAATCCCCGGTTTGCCCAATAGTAGCGGAAGTCCGTAAAAGCAGAGTGTCAATAAGATAAATCCGCGCAGCAGCGTGATGACAGTGGCGTACTTGGCGCGTTCCACGCTCTGAAAATAACCGATGGAAACTATGTTGATTGCAAAGAATACGAAACCGGATGCATATAAAGGCAAGCCTTTCACTGCTATATCATAGGCGGGATAACTCCGGTCTATGAACATGGCAACAATCTCCCGGCTGCAAAATATTGTAATCAGGGCAAAGCATATCCCGCAGCCAACGGCTGTCTTTAAGGCAAGCAGATATGTCTTGCGTACGCGCAACGTTTCGTTAAGCCCATAGTTGAAACTGATAATAGGCTGTGCAGACTGCGCAATGGCATTGTATACCATAAATATGATAGGAAAGAAGTAGCAGGCGATGCTGAAGGCCGCCACACCGTCTTCTTTCAGATAATGGATGAATACAAGATTGCCTACAAACATCATGCAGGCAATAGCCACTTCACACAGAAAGGCAGATGAGCCCAGCCGGCACATATACCCTACATTGCGCTTCATCAGCTTCATGCTGTTACGGCTGAACTTCACCGGATAGAAACGCAGCGCACAGTTGCGCCGTGAAAGATAGATGATAATCATTAACGCTCCTACCGTTGTTCCTATGGCACTTGCGAAGGCCGCACCGAACATTCCCCAGCCGAAAGGGAAGATAAACAGATAATCGAGTATGATGTTCAGAACGGAGGCAACTATATTGCAGAACATGGCGAAGTTGGGCGAACCGTCCAGTCGCAGGAAAAACATGCCCGAATTAAGCAGGGCCGTAAAAGCGGAAAAAGGTACAAACCAGCACATATATTCTACAGCCAAAGGTTTGAGCCGTTCCGAACTGCCTAACAGATGTACCACTTGCGGTGCAAACAGGCAAAATAGGGTAGAAGTGCACATCAGCAGCAGGGAGGATACCACTATGGATTGTGTAATGTTGATACGTGCCGTTTTGGGCTTATTGTGTGACAAGTGGATGGAAGCCACCACAGATGCTCCTACGCCGAACATCAGGCCGATGCCGGTGGAGAACAACCATAGCGGTGCCACGATATTGACGGCGGCAAGGGCATCGCTGCCTATACCTTTTCCCACAAAGATACCGTCGGTAATGACGAACAATGCGGAAAATATCATTCCCAGTACGGTTGGGAGCAGTAATTTGCGGAATAATGCCGCAATGTCCATGTTCTTGAAGTCAATACTGTCTCTCATCTTTTCCATAATCTTTAGTCTTCTATGTTTTATTGTAATCTGTTTCTTTGTCTAAGAGGTTCGGCGGCTAATGCTTATTCGTTCCGCCATGAGGAAGTTTTTGTTCCACCACGGAGAAACTTGTGTTCCATCACGGGATACATTCTGTTCCACCATGATGGAACGGATAAATATTGGCAATGCTCCTTTTTAGAAAGTGTTTTGGTTTTATATCAGCTTTCTTTAGAGAAAATCTGATAAAGTCTGAAAAAAGAGAACCAACATGCTTTCTTGAATCCCTCAAACAATATCTTTTCTTTTTCGGGGGCAAAAGTAGGACTTTTGAGTGGGATAGAAATTAACAAATGGTAATTTCCGACAGAAAAAATATATTTAATTCTGCCAAACTGACAGACAAACTGTCACATTCATAAATCTGCCGCCGCCTTGAACAATTTGGCACGGCGTTTGTCTTTTTATTGGCGTCTGCCAACGAGGCGGACACCGAAACAGAATAATAACAAATAAAAAAATAACGATCATGGGAAAAATTATTGGTATTGACTTAGGAACAACAAACTCTTGTGTTTCTGTATTCGAAGGAAACGAACCTGTAGTAATTGCAAACAGTGAAGGTAAGCGTACAACTCCTTCAGTAGTGGCATTTGTAGATGGCGGCGAACGTAAGATCGGTGATCCTGCAAAGCGTCAGGCTATCACAAACCCTACAAGAACCGTGTTCTCTATCAAACGTTTCATGGGTGAGAACTGGGATCAGGTTCAGAAAGAAATCGCTCGCGTACCTTATAAAGTGGTAAAAGGTGACAACAATACTCCGCGTGTGGATATTGACGGACGTCTCTATACTCCGCAGGAAATTTCTGCAATGATTCTGCAGAAAATGAAAAAGACCGCTGAAGATTATCTGGGACAAGAAGTAACGGAAGCCGTAATCACCGTTCCGGCTTATTTCTCCGACTCTCAGCGTCAGGCTACGAAGGAAGCCGGTCAGATTGCCGGTCTGGAAGTAAAGCGTATCGTGAACGAACCGACTGCCGCAGCTTTGGCTTATGGTATCGACAAGGCGCATAAGGATATGAAAGTTGCCGTGTTCGACCTCGGTGGCGGTACATTCGATATTTCTATCCTCGAATTCGGTGGCGGTGTGTTCGAAGTATTGTCAACCAACGGTGATACTCACTTGGGTGGTGACGACTTCGACCAGGTAATTATCGACTGGCTGGTTCAAGAGTTCAAGAACGATGAAGGCGCCGACCTGACTCAGGATCCGATGGCTATGCAACGTTTGAAGGAAGCTGCCGAAAAAGCTAAGATTGAATTGTCTTCTTCTACGAGCACGGAAATCAACTTGCCGTACATCATGCCGGTAGGCGGTGTGCCCAAGCACTTGGTTAAGACGCTGACCCGTGCCAAATTCGAAGCTTTGGCCCACAACTTGATTCAGGCTTGTCTTGAACCGTGCAAGAAGGCTATGAGCGATGCCGGTTTGGGCAACTCCGATATAGATGAGGTTATCCTTGTTGGTGGTTCTTCACGTATACCGGCTGTGCAGAAACTGGTTGAGGATTTCTTCGGTAAAGTGCCTTCCAAGGGTGTAAATCCCGATGAGGTAGTAGCTGTAGGTGCAGCAGTACAAGGTGCCGTATTGACGGACGAAATCAAGGGTGTTGTATTGCTGGATGTTACTCCGCTGTCTATGGGTATCGAAACCATGGGTGGTGTAATGACCAAGCTGATTGACGCCAATACGACTATTCCTTGCAAGAAGAGCGAAACATTCTCTACTGCCGCCGATAACCAGACGGAAGTTACTATCCACGTATTGCAGGGTGAACGTCCGATGGCTGCACAGAACAAGTCAATCGGTCAGTTTAACCTGACAGGTATCGCTCCGGCACGTCGTGGTATTCCTCAGATTGAGGTGACATTCGATATCGATGCCAACGGTATCTTGAAAGTATCTGCCAAGGATAAGGCTACCGGTAAGGAACAGGCTATCCGTATCGAGGCTTCCAGCGGTTTGAGCAAGGAAGAAATCGAAAAGATGAAAGCCGAAGCCGAAGCAAATGCCGAAGCCGATAAGAAAGAACGTGAGAAAGTTGACAAGCTGAACCAAGCCGACTCAATGATTTTCACTACTGAAAATCAGTTGAAGGAACTGGGCGATAAGCTTCCTGCCGACAAGAAAGCTCCGATTGAAGCTGCCTTGCAGAAACTGAAAGATGCTCACAAAGCACAGGATTTAGCTGCTGTTGACTCTGCGATGGCTGAACTGAATACCGCTTTCCAAGCTGCAAGCGCTGAGATGTATGCCCAGAGCGGTGCTCAAGGTGGTGCACAGGCCGGTCCTGATATGAATGCAGGACAGCAAGGCGGTGCTCAGGATAATGGCAAGCATGGGGATAATGTACAGGATGCTGACTTTGAGGAAGTCAAATGATTCCGATAAGGAAACAGATAACAAACAATAAGCAAAAGCGTGCAGCTCAATGAGTTGCACGCTTTTCTTATTATCCGCATGGTTTTCCTTATTTGTTTGGATTGAGGATTATGTATCTTAGGTTATAATGAAAGTAGTAAGTCTGCTAATAAGACGGCTGTTTCCGGTTCATCTTTTGGGGAGTCTTTAGATTTCCATGCTACAATAAATCGGACATACGCAGCTCTCACTTTATAACCCTTTTTTTCCCACTCACACATTGTGGCTTGCATATTCTGTGATAATTTTGCTACCGCTTTATTGGTTGAGGCTGTATATAAAACAGAGTCCTTGTAAATCAGAGAATCTCCGCTTCTTAATGCTAATATCTCTTGTTTGCGTCCTTTAAAAAATTTCAGAAAGACATCTTTGTGGGAAAGTTGCAGAACTATTTCTTCGGGCATCGCATATTCTTTTCGGTCGATACAATGTCTGTCAGCGCTTATATGATTGAAGCAGTTGCCATTCGTATGTATAAACAGTTGATTTTTAGCACGGGTCATTCCTACATAATATCGACGCATAAGATGGTCGTCTTTTGAGTAATTATCGGATATGAGCATATACACATTATCGAATTCTCTTCCTTTGGCTTTATGGATGGTTGATACTACAACATCTGTCCCCGAAATGTCACAGAAATCTTCTACTGATGATTCAAATACAAATTCTTTGAAGTCACTATGGTATTTTACTTTATAGGTTTGTTCAAATAGTTCTATGCAACGCTTTACATATGTCAAGCTTTTACTTTTTTCATAAGTGGTGTAGGTTACATGCTTCGCTTTTTCCCATAACTCTTCCGGAATTAAAGGAGTTTTTATCCGTTTCTCTATATATCTCAAAAAATATCTCATCTCGGCCATATTCCAGAAAAGGAAGCCGTCCATGGATTGTATCAATTTGCTGTTTATGGCATGCTTTCGCAAAAGAGCCGTTAAAATGACTGCTTCTTCGTTTGTTTGGGTAAGCACACATGAGGTCCCGCTTCCTCGTTGATGAAGCAGTTCTTCAACCAGTGGCTGATACATATACTTTGATTGATGATATGTTACTCCAACCCATCCGTTCTCTTTTCGCATTGAAATGATTGGGGTGCTTTTCATTCTTTTGCCTATATTCTTAGCGAATTCATTGGCAAAATTTACCAAATGATGTGTGCTGCGATAATTTTCAGTCATCTCAATGAACTTACTTTCAGGATTTTGTGTCAGTCGATACATATATTGGGAATTCGAACCGCGGAATTCATAAATGTTTTGGTCATCGTCGCCCACTGCTATAACACGCATCTCTTCATTATTGGCTATCAAGGCATTCACAAGGTCGTATTCTTCTTTTCCCATGTCCTGAGCCTCGTCTATGACAAGTACTGTCTTACCGATCTTGGTTGGTTCCACTTCCCCTTGATTAATCATTTTGGCAGCTTTCGAGACGATGTCTTTGGCATCCTCAAGGTTTCCTATTCTTCCTAAAAGGTCAAAACAATAGGAATGAAATGTTTTTATCTCAATAAAATGGGTAGCATTTCCTATCAGCTCCATAAGCCTCTGTTTGAATTCCGTGGCAGCCGCTCTTGAAAATGTCAGCATTAAGAGCTGTTCATGCTTTACATCTTCAAGTAATAGGAGTGATGCAAGTTTATGGACCAGTACGCGTGTTTTTCCACTGCCGGGACCTGCTGCAACAACGATGCAGCGCGATTCCTTGTCGGAAATAATTTCCATTTGACGTTTGGATAGTTGACCGAACAATTGCTTGTATTTCTGAGGAGTCAGGTTGCGCTGTATTTCACTTACTCTTTCTCCTTTAAAATATTTTGCGACAAACTTTTTGTAGTCCATCTGGAAGTAGTCTTGGACATACTGCAATGCTGCATTATAATCCTTTACCATCAAATTGGCGTATTCCCCTACAATATGTACTTGCTGGATTTTTTGCTTGTAGAATTCGTTAAGCATCCGGTAGTCGTCTTGTTTATATCTTGATTTGTTATCCTTTATTCTTTGAATATTCATAGCATTATAAAGAATAAGGAAACCGCCTTCAAGCTTTAATGCTCCGATTTTTGATAGATAAAGAAGGGCTTCTTCCACATCTTCCAACTGTAGTTTGTCGGGTTCGCTAAAAAGAGATTGGGGATTTGACTTTATTTGATTTAGAAGTTCTACTACGGAAAATTGGACTGTTTTGTTTTGTGAGCATTCTTTTTCCGTATCGGCAACTAACTTGTATAGCCATTCTATGGTGAAACGGCTTATTTCCAGTCGTTTTTCAAACTGTTTGATGGTTGAATCGAAATCTGTCTGGCGACTGATTGTTATATTATGGGAAGCGTCTTCTTCTTTTTTGACGTATCCTTTGACACAGAGGAAATAGAGCAATGTCCGAATATCCTTTTCTTTGGATGTATTGATTCCGCTGTTTGTGGCATTATCATTTAGTTGCTTATATGATGTTTGTAAAGATTCGTCAGGAATGTGGTTAAGAATATATCGTTCGAGTTTTGCAAAGCGTTCGAGGAGAGCCTGCGATTTTCGTTCCGAGTCTCCGGTATCCTGTAGATAAGCGGATATATCTTTGCTATCTGCCAATATGCCTTCTTGACGCATGCGCTCTACAACAGATATTATTTCTTTTTTACTGATTCCTAATATATCTGCCAGATAAT
Source organism: Bacteroides sp. 2201st1_D9_2201SCRN_220225 (assembly GCF_040928965.1). Taxonomy (NCBI): domain Bacteria; kingdom Pseudomonadati; phylum Bacteroidota; class Bacteroidia; order Bacteroidales; family Bacteroidaceae; genus Bacteroides; species Bacteroides sp. 2201st1_D9_2201SCRN_220225. Next base: position 36,340 of record NZ_JBCODG010000024.1, read on the forward strand.
CAATTCGTGATTCAGCCTCTGAGTCTTGAGCTTTGGTAATATATTTCTGTGAAATCAGTGATTTGATGATTCGAACGGCCTTTTCTATTTCATCACTGCCAAATAACAATGATGCCGATATACGCATTCTTGCTTCATCTATATTTTTTACTGTGATACCCGTAGCATACACATGGGGTACGTTATTTCCTCTTATCAGGTATCCGCTTTGTTCCAAAGTAGCCAATGCCGTCCGAACACGGGTTTCAATATCGGATACGGAGTCGTCCCAACCTGCCTGCCGTGCTATTTCCAATGCAGAACAATTGACTCTCATACGTTGTCTGGTAAGGTCCTTTATGGCCTTCCATACTTGTTGTATTTCGCTGATACTTAATTTGGTTTGATTCAGCAGTATAAAATGCTTGTCCAAGTCATTGTCGCTGTAAAGTACATAACAACGTGCGCTGAGTTTAGGGTCGCGACCGGCTCTTCCTGCTTCCTGAACATAGTTTTCCAATGAATCGGATATGTCATAATGTACTACAAGTCCGACATCTTTTTTATCGACTCCCATACCGAAGGCTGATGTTGCTACAATGATGCGTACTTGGTCGTTCATAAATGCATCTTGGTTGGCAATCTTTTCTTCTGACTCCATCTTACCGTTGAAAGGTAATGCTTTATAACCGTCACGAGTCAGTTTTACAGCAAGTTCTTTAGTACGTTTAGTGCGCGATACGTAAACAATGGTAGGGCTATCGGACTCAGCTATAAGTCTCCTTAATTTTAAATATTTATCATCATCAGTTTCAGCGTGTATGACAGAATAGCGAAGGTTTGTTCTTGAGGCTGTTGATGCATACAATTCCAGATTTAAATTTAATGTCTGTTTGAAATAATCGCGAATGTCTTGCACAACTTTCTGTTTGGCTGTGGCAGTGAAACAAGACACAGGTATTGGTTCTTTGCATCCTTTTTTCTGTTGATATTTTCTGATGAATTTCCCAATATAAAGGTAGTCGACTCTAAAATCCTGTCCCCATGAAGAGAAACAATGTGCTTCATCTATCACAAATCTTACTACATGGCGCGCCATCAGAATTTTCTCAATGGTTTTTGAACGAAGCATTTCGGGGGCTATATATAAGAGGGAAGCTTCCCCATTTTGTACTCTTTGTATTGATAGTGCCCGTGTAATAGGGTCTAATAGGCCATTAATGGTTACAGCATCAGTAATTCCCCGGTCGGCAAGATTATCTACCTGGTCTTTCATCAGTGACTGCAATGGTGAGATAACGACCGTAAGACCATGTACCGAATGACCGGACATGAGTGCCGGTAGCTGAAAAGTCAGCGATTTTCCACCGCCAGTAGGGAATATTGCCAGTAACGATTTGCCTTTTACCGCTGCTTGAACGGCTTGTTCTTGAAGAGCCTCACCCTCATAGGTGCGGAATTGTTCGTATCCAAAAAATATTTTTAAGTTATGTAGTACATCCAGTTGGGTGTTGCAGTAAACACAACCTTCGTTGCATCTGTTGTGTCGTAGAAGTTTTATAACAAATTCCACTTTGGGATAATTGTAAAGTACCCATCCCGGAGTAATGGAATGATGGTCGATTGTGTCAATCAGGGCTAATGCGTATGCCAGTTCGCACGGATATTGTTTGATAAGCATGTCAAGCTCTGCATGCTGGCATATTTTATTCACATAGAGGTTGCTGATCAGTTCGGATATTCCTTTGTTGGTATATACAGCACCTACCATACTGAGAAAACCTTCGAACTCTTTCCTATCCTTTAATAAAGATGCAAATAACCGGCGCTTTGCATCCGGTAACGAATGCCAGCGTGCTATCTCATCCAATAGCAGTGCTTTTGCTTTTTCGCAATCATTTACCGGATTATTCATCTGATCACTTATCAGTTTGTCATCTTTCACAAGTTTATGGTAAGGACGTTCCGGAAACAGCAAAGGAGATAAATAAAGCGTGTCGACCAAAATCCATTGGCATGTTTTGTCTGTGAATAGATATTTGGCATCATGGTGAATGATGTTATGTCCGCATATATAATCCGTGCCGCTGAGAAATTCAAATAACTCCTTTTTTGAAGCTTTGTGGTATGTAGCACCATCATGGCGGAGTGCTCCGATATCATGGATTTTATGATTTTTCAAGCCGACTTCGACATCTACTATGGCATATCTGATGTTTATGAGTCTACTCCATATTGGCATATCTCAACTTATCTTTTCTTCAAAACACTGTTAACAACTCTGACAGAAGAAACCAGCTTATTGGTAGAAGTAAATACATCTACGTTCCACACATGAGATGAACGTCCTTTATGCACGATAGTCGCTACCGCACGTACGGTATCTCCTTCGTGTGCGGACGAAATATGGTTTCCGCTGACTTGCATGCCTACCACAATTTCATCGGGCTGGCAGGTTATCATAGAGCCGAGTCCGGCAACGGTTTCGGCAAGCGCAAGAGTTGCACCGCCGTGTAGAATGCCAAAGGGCTGGCGGGTACGGTGGTCTACGGGCATGGTTGCTTCTATGCGTTCTTCCGAGGCATAGGTGTATTGGATACCCAAGTTGCCCATTAATGCATGGCGTGCCCGCTCGTTTAGCAGGTCAAGAGGTATTTCAGCAGCATGCACTTCAGCCAGAATCAATTTTTCTACAGATTGGGCAACACCGTCTTCTTCATTGGAAGCTGTTACATAGTCGGCACAAACTTTTACGGAGTCTTGCGCATGCCCCATGGCTATGCCCAGACCGGCAACTTGGAGCATATTGACATCGCATACGCCGTCTCCAATGGCGATTACTTCCTCACGGGCGATGTTCAAATATGACAATAGGACGCCTAAGGTGTTTGCTTTATCAATTCCGCAGGGCACGACTTCCAGAAAGTAAGGTTCCGAGCAAAAAACATCCAGCGTTCCGTCCAAACGCTTTTTCCAATGCTCTTCCAAATCTTTCAATGCTTCTTCATCATTACTGACTAATATGCATTTGCATGGTGCAAAATCTATTGCTGTGGAAAATTCTTCTTCCTGAATGATTTTCAGATTATTCAGATTGGCTTCGGCACGGACATGTTCATTATCGGAACTATCTGTCAGTATGGTATCATCATGGTAAGTAAATATGGCAAAATTATTTTTGCGTGCTTTTTTCTCCAAATAAGGTAGCATTTCCGGATTGATTCGCCGTTCAAACAGGATTTCCCCATTTTGCGCATTGATTATCTGGCCACCGTTATAGGAGATGATGAAGCCCCCATAGTTGCCTAATTCAAGAGTTTTGGCTAATGGCATAAGGCCGTATGTAGGTCTTCCGGAAGCCAATGCGACACGTATGCCCATTTGCTGCACTTTAAGTAAGGAAGCAAGAGTCCGTTTACTGATTTCCTTGGCATCGTTGAGAAGTGTCCCGTCTACGTCAAGAACTAATAATTTGTATTTCATGGCAGCTTGGTTTTGGTTATGCTAACAAAGTTAATAAAATGGCGGTTAAAACAACCGATTTTAAATTATTTTGACGAAACTGGTTATAATAGCTTTTGTAACCTGAATTCTTTAGGAGACATGCCGGTGTTCTTTTTGAAAAAACGGCTCAGGTAAGATTGGTCGGCAAAGTTCAGCAGTTCGGCAATTTCGGTAACAGATAAGCACGGTTCGTTTAAAAGAACTTTGGCTTCCGCTATCAGTTGCTCATCTATCAGTTGTTTAGGCGTTTTTCCATTCATGTATTGAGTGGTGATTTCGTATAGGTAACGAGGAGTTATGCAGAGCTGTTCCGTATAAAACGGAACTTGATGTTCGCAAGTACTGTGTTCGCGTATCAGTTGCATGAACTGGTGGCAGAGCATCTGTTTTCTGCTATATTGCTTATTGGCAGCCAGTTTTTCCGGAATAGTATTGAAAAGCCACATTAATATGCTTTGAAGGAAATTAAGTTCTTGTTGTTTTCTGAACAGGAGTGTGTTGTTGTTCTTGAAAAGCATTTGGGCAACGTCCATCCATAATACAATTTCCCGCCACGTATTCTGACTCCTTTCATCTGCCGTGTGATGATAATGCGGGTGTTCATGTACGTAATTGAAGTAGGGGGTATCAATCGGTAGTATTGCTTTTAGGAAAACGTCTTTGGGAAATAGAAGTATCCGTACTTTAAAATCGGCAGAGGCCTGTATTATCTGGATGAGGCTGCCTGTAAGGAAAATTAATTCGGTTTGTTCATCAAAAGCATATTGTTGCACTCCTGTCGAAATAATGCTTTTACCCTGTATGCAGATTAAGTATATGCCACATTTAAAACGGTATGGACGTAGTTTCAGATACGACAAGTCGGTTTCTTCATATCTGATATGGGAAGTGTCTGGAGATATTTGTTCGTACATGTGAATAAAGTTCTGTTTTACGCAACAAATATAGATATATTCAATGATAATACTGTATATTGTTCCGAAAATGAAATGTTTTGTACAAGATAAGCCATAGGCTGTTTGGAAAATATGGGATAATTTTGCCGCCGATTTTAAAAGAGGGAAAGATAATGACAGGTAAACAAAATTCAAAAGGTTTCATATTGGTGTTTCTGGGGATGTTGAGCGCTTTTGGTCCATTTGTTATGGACATGTATCTTCCTACTTTACCGGCAATGTCGGATTTCTTCCAGACTACATCTTCAAAAGTACAGTTGGGGCTTACTACGAGTATGGTGGGGCTGGCGATAGGACAATTGGTTTTTGGTCCGTTAAGTGATAAGTACGGTCGCCGTTCTCCCTTGTTGGCAGCTATGGTACTGTTTCTGATTTCTACTGTAGGCTGTATCTTCTCCCGGGACATATCACAGTTTGTGTTGTGGCGTTTTGTGCAGGGAGTTGCCGGAGCGGGAGGAGTTGTGATATCTCGTTCTATTGCTGCCGATAAATATTCTGCTCATGAGCTTGCTGGCATGTTGGCTACTATTGGCGCTGTCAATGGAATAGCTACGGTAGTTGCTCCGATAGGCGGTGGGGCATTGGCTGACTTTGGAGGTTGGCATGGCATTTTCTGGTTTTTGTTTGCATTGGGCGTTCTTCTGGTTATCGGAAGTGTACGTTTTAAGGAGTCTCTGCCAATTGGACAAAGGCAAAATATAAGATGTGTAGATATGTATCACCGTTTCGGTGCCGTATTACGTAACCGCCAATATGTGCGTTACATTTTGCAATACGGTTTTACAATGGGTGTTCTGTTCACCAATATTGCTTCCGCTCCTTTTATTATGCAACAACATTATGGTCTTTCACCCATGCTGTTCAGTGTTTGCTTCGGGGTTAATGCGGTTGCAATGGTAATATCTTCAGCATTGTCTGTGCGTTGTTCTACCATGGAACATGCCTTACATATAGGAAATCATGGGATGTTGTTTATTTCCGTACTACTTTCCGTTGCATTCTTTCTGAATTGCAATTTCTGGGTTTATGAAGTGTTGGTCTTTTGCTTGCTTTCAATGGTAGGAATGGCTTTTACTGCTTCCAACACTTTGGCTATGGACTGTGAACGTAGGAATGCCGGAGTAGCTTCGGCTCTTTTAGGGGCAATAGGTTTTGCATTTGGAGGTATCGTGTCACCTTTGGTCGGGATGGGAGATATCAGAAGTTCTGCCGGATTTCTGTTCTTTATGGGAGCATTATGCTCTTGTATATGTGCCCGTTTTTCCTTTCATCGGTTACCTTCTCGCAGAAAGGGGTTAAGTTATGCTTCTTATAAAATAATGAATGTTTTTTTGAAGAAACTGTTGTAAGATTTATAGACTTATTATATATATTCCTATCTTTGCCGACGTTTTGTTTCGCGTTCTCTATCCGGAGAAGCGGATGAAAAGGGAATCGGGTGAAAGTCCCGAACAGTCCCGCTGCTGTAAGTTCCGTAAAAGATGTATTAATACTTATGCCACTGTTCTTGAAGAATGGGAAGGTGATACATCAGGAATAAGTCAGAAGACCTGCAAAACGAAGTCAAAAAATTGTCCGTTCGAGGAAAGCGGACAGTGTGTAAGTGGTTTTAAGATAATCTTTGCTTACTTTGTATGGCGAGAAGAACTAAAGTACGGATAGTCTGTGCTATCGGTTTTTTGTGTGCAGTTTCCCTTTCTGCACAAGAAGTGGTCAGGGATACAATTACAGGAAAAGTGCACCAAATAGAGAAGGTGACAGTGACAGCCCGTAGATTACCCAATAAAGTAACTTCATCAGTTCCCATCCAAACTTTGTCGCAACAGGATATTAGCCAATTGGGCATACAGAATATGGCAGATGCCGTACGTCGTTTTGCCGGTGCTAATGTAAAGGACTATGGAGGAATAGGTGGGTTGAAAACCGTTTCCGTCCGTAATATGGGAGCGGCACATACGGCTGTCAGTTATGATGGGGTTGTTGTGAGCAACTGCCAGGCGGGACAAATAGATATTGGTCGTTTTTCGTTGGATAATGTCTCTGTGCTTTCCCTGAATATCGGGCAACCGGAAGACTTGTTGCAATCGGCACGTATGTATGCATCGGCAGGGGTGTTGAGTATTGAAACGGAAAAACCGCATTTTGAAAATGAACGCAATTCCGCATTTCGGGTGCAGATGAGAGGCGGTTCTTTTGGCTACGTCAGTCCTTCAATCCGGTGGTGGCAGAAAGCAGGTAGCCGTACTTCCTTTTCGTTGAATGGAAATTATATGCGGGCTGATGGTAATTATCCATTCACGTTAGTGAACGGAAAATATGTGACGGAAGAAAAGCGTAATAATTCGGCAATCTATACTTATCAGATAGAGCCTACCTTATTTCATACTTTCAAAGATAGTAGTAATTTGGAATTGAAGGCCTATTACTTTTATTCAAAACGGGGGTTGCCCGGTTCGGTGACACTTTATAATCCTATTTCAGATGAAACTCTTTGGGATGAGAATGTTTTTATACAAACTCGTTACAAGAAGGATTTTTCACAGAAATGGTCTTTACAGGCACAAGCCAAATATAATCATGGATGGAATAAATACGAAGATAAGGGCAATGAGTATGCAGATGGGTTGTACCGGGCTGTGCATCGGCAGGATGAATATTATTTGTCGGTAACTGCATTATATCGTCCATGGAATGTTTTGTCTTTATCTTTGGCGCAAGACGGAATTATCAATAAATTGCGCAGTAATTTACCGGACTGTCCTTTTCCTATAAGATATACTTCTTTGACAGCTTTTAACGCTCGTTATCGGCAGGGTAGGATAACAGCTACCGGTTCGTTGGTCTATACCAATGTAACCGAACATGTGAAAATAGGTGATGCACCTGCTGACTTTCAACGTCTGGCTCCTTCTTTTACGGTTAGTTTACAGCCCTGGCAAGAACAATTGCTCTTTTTGCGGTTAATGTATAAAAGTACTTTCCGTATGCCCACATTCAATGACCTGTATTATTATCGGCTGGGCAACAGAAGTCTGCGTCCGGAAAAGGCTAATGAGTATAATATGGGCATAACATGGAGCAGGTCCTTTTCTTCTTTTTTAAATTATCTATCAGTCACTGTTGACGGTTATTATAATGATGTGACTGATAAGATCGTTGCATTCCCTACCACCTATGCCTGGAAGATGGCTAATTATGGAAAAGTTCATGTTACGGGAATGGATGCTACATTGGCGGCGGCAGCTTCATTAGGTAAAAATATGGTGCTTGTTGTGTCGGGTGGGTATACTTGGCAGAAAGCTATAGACTTGACCGATGCCACTTCTAAAAGTTATAAAGATCAGCTGCCTTACACCCCTAAGCATAGCGGGAATGTATCTGCAGTTTTGGAAATGCCGTGGGTTAATGTGGGGTATTCCATTGTAGGGGTAAGCGAGCGGTATAGTATGTCACAGAATATACCTGAGAATAGAATTGACGGATACATGGAGCATACGGTCAGTCTTTCCAGAAACTTCTCTTTTCGGCATTGTAAATTGCGTTTGCAGGCCGAAATCATTAATCTGACAGATACACAGTATGATGTGATAAAATATTATCCTATGCCGGGACGCTCTTGGCGACTGACGGGAACAATTGAATTTTAACCAATTAAATAAGTAAGAATTATGAAAGTAAGAAGTTTATTAGTCAGCATGCTTTGTATGCTCGCGTTAAGTGTTTCATTTGCGTCTTGTAGTGATGATGACGATTTGTTAGATGATTCAGGTTCAACAGTTGCTTTGCCGCAAGTGCGTGCCTTTTTCCTGAATGCAGGTACGCAAGGTGCTAACAACGCAAATATTGCTTTTTATGCTCCTAATGGAGGTGCTGATTTTATCGGTGATATTTTTCAGAAACAAAATAAGGCTAAGTTGGGAGACCTTGGTCAGACGATGATTGAATACAATGAATGTATGTATGTGGCAGTATATGGCTCCAACTATCTGGTAAAACTGAATGCAGCCGGTGTGGAACAGACTCGTGCGTCATTTGTGGATGATCCGGATTTGGCGGCTGGTATCCGTGCAATAGCAGCCGAAGACGGTTATATTTATGCTTCTTTCTATGGTGGTGTCGTGGCAAAGATTAATGCTAATACGTTAAAAGTGGAAAAGAAGTTAGCTATTGAGAATGGCTATAATCTGGAAGGTGTAGCAATTAGTAATAACATGCTTTATGTGGCTAATTCTTATAAGCAGGTTGACGGGAAGTGGGTTTATCTGAATGATGTATTTGTTGTGGATTTGGCTACATTTACTTTAAAAGAAAAGTTAGCTGTGGCAACAAATCCTAATGTTTTGATGGAAGAAGATGATAAGATATTTCTCATAGCATGGGACTATTCTTTTGTAGAGGAGGGTTATGTTTTACAAATAATAGATCCGGCCAATAGTAACGAGGTGACTAACATTGGTCACGCTACTTATATGGCTGCAGATGATGATGTAGTGTATCTGATTAATTCATTGACAAACTGGAATGTAAATCCTGCTGTTACAACCAATCATTTCAGTACTTATAATATTAAAACCAAAACATTGAACCAGTCTTCTTTCTTGAAAGATAATGCTCCTAAAGAACTGGCAACAACAAGTACGTCTATGTTGCAGGTGAATGATGATAATGGTGATATTTATATTGGTACAACCTATTTTGCTGCCGGTAATGGAAATATCTACCGTTTCAAGAAAGATGGAACTTTCATAGAAAAGTTCGATTGTGGTGGTCAGAATCCCAATTCTGCTGTATTCTTTAATTAAAAATGAGAAAAGTTACATTATTGTTTCTTATGCTGACACTGGTCTTGTTCCTTTCCGCTTGTAGTGGGAAGGACAAGACTGTCTCTGTTTTTATATCCGGTGATACTATCCCTCTGCGTTATGCCGATAACCTCACGTTAGTAAGTTATCCCGGCTACACTATTGCCACTTTACGTAACCCTTGGGATACCCTGAAAACATTGCACACCTATATTTTGGTTCCGGCATCCCAACCTTTACCGGCGCATCTGCCCGAGGGGACAATTGTCCGTACTCCGCTTCGCAAATCGGTCATTTATTCCTCGGTTCATTGCAGTCTCATGGATAAGTTGGGAGCTGCAGGCTGTATAGGCGGTGTGTGTGACTTGAAGTACATTAAACTCCCGGTTATACAGGACGGATACCGTAACGGAACGGTTACCGACTGTGGTGACGGTATGAATCCTGATATGGAAAAGATTATCGACCTGCATCCCGATGCTATTTTGCTTTCTCCGTTTGAGAACAGCGGTGGTTACGGACGCGTTGAAAAACTGAATATTCCTATTATCGAGTGTGCCGACTATATGGAGACTTCCGCTTTGGGGCGTGCCGAATGGATGCGTTTCTACGGGTTGCTTTTTGGTGTTGTCTCAAAAGCCGACAGCCTTTTTGCCGAGGTGGATAGTTGTTATAACCAGCTTAGAAAACGTGCTTCACTTTCGTCTTCGTCTTTGTCTATTGTCAGTGAACTGAAAAGCGGTTCTGCCTGGTATGTACCGGGTGGTTGCAGTACAATCGGACGTTTGTTTAATGATGCCTGCGGGCGTTATGCTTTTGCGGAAGATAAACACAGCGGTTCCATTCCTTTGGCTTTTGAAACAGTTTTTGACAAGGCTGGTGATGCAGATGTATGGACTATTAAGTACAATCGAGACCGTGATATGACCTATTCTGATTTGAAAGCCGATTATATAGGTTATACTGGCTTCAAAGCATTTAAAACACGGAATATTTACGGATGTAACACGGCAAAAGTTCCTTTTTATGAAGAAACTCCTTTCCGTCCGGACTATTTGTTGTCGGATTTGATACAGATTTTACATCCCGAAATAGGAGATTTAGGCGGTTTGCGCTATTTTTGCAAATTGAATGAATAAAGGATGGAAATATGGCATCGGATTAGGAATGGTAATTGTATTACTGTTTATGGCTAATCTGCTGATAGGGTCGGTTCCGATTCCCGTATCCGATGTTTTCAGCATACTCATGGGGCATGAAGGCGAGAAGGCAAGCTGGAGTTTTATTGTATGGGAGTCCCGCCTGCCTCAAGCCTTGACAGCATTGCTTTGCGGAGGTGCACTGGCAGTCTGCGGACTGATGTTGCAGACCGCTTTTAAGAATCCGTTGGCAGGCCCGTCTATTCTGGGCATTAATTCCGGGGCGAGTCTGGGAGTGGCGTTCGTGATGCTGTTTTTTGGTGGAAGCATATCCGCCGGAACATTCAGTTTGTCCGGTTTCTTTTCCGTACTGGCTGGGGCGTTTGTAGGTGCTATGCTGATAATGGGACTTATCCTATTCTTTTCTACGTTGTTAAAAAGCAATGTCATGTTGCTGATAACGGGTATCATGATAGGTTATATTGCTTCGTCCGCCATTGCCCTGCTGAATTTCTTTGCTACGGCAGAGGGAGTGCAATCTTATATGGTATGGGGATTGGGTAATTTTGGCGGTGTCTCTCTCCAACAAATGCCTGCTTTCGCATTGGTGACCGTTGCCGGATTATTCGGCTCTTTATTACTGATAAAACCTTTGAACGCATTATTGCTGGGAGAGCGTTATGCGGAGAATTTGGGAATCAATATACGATATGTGCGCAACTGGCTTTTGGTCATCACCGGTTTGCTGACCGCCATAACCACCGCTTTTTGCGGACCGGTTGCATTTATCGGACTTGCCGTTCCTCATATAGCCCGTATGGTATTGCGGACAGCCAATCACAACTCCTTGTTGCCTGTGACTATCTTGAGCGGTGGAGCAGTAGCATTGCTTTGCAACCTGATTTGCGTTCTGCCCGGTGAGGCAGGTATTATACCTTTGAATGCAGTTACACCGATTATCGGAGCGCCGGTCATTATCTATGTAATCGTTAGCCAAAGAGGACCGCAACATTTTAATTGACGTGTCGTTTCAATCGTTTGCATGGATAACTTGCAGATTTCAAGGGATAATACTCTTTCGTATGATATTTTATTGTATTTTTGCGCCCGGTATTAGTGTTTAATTTAAACAAAGATTGTGACTATGAAATTGCCTGAAGATCCGATGATGCTGTACAGCTTCATCAATATGAAATTGCGTGATTTCTATCCTTCACTGGATGCACTTTGTGAGGATATGAACGTTGAGAAAGAAGTAATTGTCCGGACACTGAAAAGAGTGGGATTTGAGTATAATCCTGAGCGAAACAGATTCTGGTAATTGCCGTAAACTTATAAACAGATGGGTCGGGGCTGTGTCTTGTAAAGATGCAGCCCCGACTTTTTTTGTTAATAAACGACAAATACGCTCCATCTCATTTAACTTCTTCCCATTTCTCCTTTCTAACCAGTAAAACCCGGATGAACTGATGATAAACGAAAACAAGATTCGACAAATATATAAATCCAACCGTGAACAGGGCTTTCAACTGTTGGTGGAATGTTTTCAGGAACCGATATATTATTATATACGGCGTTTGGTAGTGCTGCACGAAGATGCAGAGGATGTATTGCAGGAAGTCTTTATTCAGGTGTACAGGCATTGGGAGCAATTCCGTTGCGAGAGTTCACTGAGCACATGGATTTACCGGATTGCAACGAATGAAAGCCTCCGCTTGTTGAATAGCCGTAAAAGGCGGGAAACCGTTTCAACCGAAGATATTCAGGAAAACCTGATTTCCAGTTTGAAGGCTTCCGATTATGTGGACTATGAAAATGAGTTGGCCGTCAAGTTCCAGGAAGCCATATTGAGATTGCCGGAGAAGCAACGGTTGATATTCAATCTCCGCTACTATGACGAACTTGATTACGAGGAAATCGCCCGCATTCTCGACGGTAAGGCAGATACGCTTAAGGTGAATTATCATTATGCGAAGGAAAAGATTAAAGAGTACATACTAAATAATTGAGATTATGAAAAAAGAGTTTGATTTTGATGATATAGGAAAAAAAACTCCCTATCGTGTGCCCGAAGGTTTCTTTGACGAAATGCAGCGTAATGTGCGGAAACATACGTATGGTAGCAAGCCGGCGGGGCATCGTTTGTGGATAACCGTTTCTACGGGTATTGCCATAGCTGCGGCATTGGTCGGCTTTCTGTTTATGCCGTCTCTTTTCAGGGAAGGTGATAGAGGAGGGCAGATGCTGGATACCGGGAATTGTACGGCGGCGGCCCCTGCTGATAAATGGATTCGTGAAATGTCGGACGAGGAGCTGGAAGAGCTCGTCAGCTTCTCCGAAAGCGATATATTTTTAAATTAATAGTATTGTCTTAAAAAAAAGAAGAATTATGAAAGCAAAATTCATTTACGTATTTCTGACGTGCCTTATGATAGGCGGTCAGTTCAGTCTCTCTGCTCAAAACCAGGTGAATAAAGATAAAAGGCAACGTCACACACCGGAGCAGTTCATGGAACGCCAGACCAATCAGATGGTGAACACACTGATGTTGGATGATGCCGCAGCTGCCAGATTTGTACCGGTTTATCAGAACTATTTGAAGGAATTGCGCGAATGCAGAATGATGAACCGCAGGCAGCTCTCCTCCGGGCAGGGGGCGGAACAGAAAGGCATGAAGCCGCAACCTAAACCGGTGCTGACGGATGCCGAGGTGGAGCAGCAGATAAAAGGACGTTTTGCCCAAAGTCGTAAGATACTGGATGTGCGTGAGAAGTATTATGATGAATTCAGAAAAATACTTTCTCCCAAACAGATTATGAAGATTTACCGGACGGAACAGAACAATGCCAACAAGTTGAAAAAAGAATTTGACCGCAGAAAAAAGCAGGCTGTTGCGCAAGGAAAACATAAACACCCGGTACGTTCTGCACAGAAGTCTTAAGCTGCCGGAAAAACTGTGGTTTAATATAATAAGTGTGTCATAATATAAAAAGCTCCGTTCTTAGCTTTTGAATGTAGCGAAGAATCTCCTCTCTGTGTATGGCTTGACGGGGAGATTCTTTTTTATTATCAGCAATGCTGAGAGGGTAAAATAAATATAATCGGGTAGCCGGTTCAGAACTTCACAGGAGAGAAATTGTTGTAGGGGAATGCAGATAACAAAGAATACTCCATGCGTTTTTTTCAGAAAATAAAGAATTGGAAAACGGTTCGCGGCTGGCATATCTGGAAGTTGAAGTTGGTAGATGCGCGGCTTTATTTTGTCAGCATGATTGTGGGATTGCTGACAGGGCTTATTGCGGTCTGTTATCACTATCTGCTTTATTTCCTGCTACATATCCGCAGCGACTTTTTCGCATCCCGCCCTGCCTGGTACTGGCATATACTCCTGTTTTTGCTGTTTTGGGGGATTCTGATGTTTGTGTCCTTTCTGGTAGGCAGGATGCCTCTTATCAGTGGCGGCGGCATTCCGCAGACACGCGGGGTAATCAACGGACGCATAACCTATAAGCACCCGTTTGTGGAGCTGGTTTCCAAATTCGCTGGTGGAATTCTTTCTGTGGCTGCCGGATTGTCATTGGGGCGTGAGGGGCCTTCTGTGCAGATAGGCTCCTATATCGGCAGTCTCGTGTCCCGATGGACGCATATTCTGCAAGGCGAGCGCAAGCAGTTGCTGGCGGCAGGAGCAGGGGCGGGGCTTGCGGCTGCTTTTGCTGCTCCATTGGCCTCTTCATTGATTGTTATCGAATCCATCGAACGTTTCGATGCACCTAAGACAGCCATTACTACGTTGTTGGCGGGTGTAGTGGCAGGAGCGGTTGCCGGTTTGGTTTTTCCCGTGAACCCTTATCATCTGATTGAGGTGTCGGAACCTGTTTTGACTTTTCTTGTCCGGATGAAGTATTTCCTTTTGTTGGCTGTTATCATTTCCATTGCCGGCAAGATATACTCTGTGCTTATGATTTCGTTCAAGCGGGTATATTCTAAGGTCAAGTCTCCGGTATATATCAAGATGTTTTATTTGGTACTGGTTGCCTACATTATCTCGTTGATGCAGGTAAACCTGACCGGTGGCGGCGAGCAGTTTTTGCTGCAACAGGCGCAGAACGGCAGTACGGAAATAATGTGGGTGCTTGCCGTCATGCTGTTGCATTTCGGGTTTTCGGTGTGCTCCGTGTCTTCAGGCTTGCCGGGTGGTAACTTTATTCCCACTTTGGTGACGGGCGGACTGTTGGGGCAGCTTGTAGGACTGGTCGCTGTAAAGTACGGCATTATCGAACCCCCAAATATCACTTATGTCATGCTGATATCCATGTCGGCATTTTTGGTGGCCATTGAGCGTACACCGCTTACGGCGATTGTGCTGATAACGGAGATAACCGGACACTTCGAAGTCTTTTATCCCTCGGTGGTGGTAGGCGGTTTGACGTATTATTTTACGGAGTTGCTCCAGATGAAGTCTTTCAACGTAATCTTATACGAGGATATGATTAACTCTCCCGATTTCCGTGAAGAAAACCGGTATACGCTGTCTGTGGAAGTTATGACCGGTTCTTACCTCGACGGCAAGGCAGTAAGCGAGCTTTCCTTGCCCGAACGCTGTGTTATCATCAATGTGCATAGGGATGGAAAAAACCTGGTCCCTGCGGAAACAAGTCTGATTCCGGGAGACCAGGTGCAGATTGAAATGGATTCGCAGGACATAGAGAAACTCTATGAACCGCTCGTCAGTATGGCGAATATCTATTAGACCAGATTGCCTATTTCATCCAGATTTCTCCGGATATCGTTGTCGGTCAGCTCATAGTTTTGCAAATCGCCGGCAAGGTACTTGTCGTACGATGCCATATCGATGAGGCCATGGCCGGACAGGTTGAACAGGATGACTTTCTCTTCGCCCGTTTCCTTGCATTTATTTGCTTCGCGGATAGTGGCTGCAATGGCGTGGCAGGACTCCGGTGCAGGGATGATTCCTTCTGCCTGTGCGAAAAGGCAGCCGGCTTC
This sequence comes from Bacteroides sp. 2201st1_D9_2201SCRN_220225, assembly GCF_040928965.1. NCBI lineage: Bacteria > Pseudomonadati > Bacteroidota > Bacteroidia > Bacteroidales > Bacteroidaceae > Bacteroides > Bacteroides sp. 2201st1_D9_2201SCRN_220225. Next base: position 51,724 of record NZ_JBCODG010000024.1, read on the forward strand.
GAACGATTCGAGTTGTTTGATGTCCGTTGCTTCCATATAGCCGTCTTTCAGCAGTTGCGATACGATGACGCCTGCACCGTGATAGCGCAGACCGCCGGCATGGATGTTGGCGGGAGCGAAATTATGTCCCAGGGTAAACATCGGCAGTAGCGGGGTATATCCGGCTTCATCGCCGAAGTCGTATTGGAATTTGCCGCGTGTCAGTTTCGGGCAGGAGGCCGGTTCGGCGGCAATGAACCGTGTCTTTTTGCCTTCGAGGATGGTGTGGCGCATGAATGGGAATGCGATGCCTCCGAAGTTGGAACCGCCTCCGAAGCAGGCAATGACCATATCGGGATATTCGCCGGCCATTTGCATTTGTTTTTCAGCTTCCAGGCCGATTACAGTCTGGTGCAGAGTGACGTGGCTCAATACGGAACCGAGCGTATACTTACAGTTGGGCGTGGTTCGTGCCAGCTCGATGGCCTCGGAAATGGCCGTACCCAGCGAACCCTGGTGGTTGGGGTGAGCGGTCAGAATGTCTTTTCCGGCACGGGTGGACATGGAGGGCGAAGGAGTTACCTGCGCACCGAAGGTCTGCATGATACTGCGGCGGTAAGGCTTTTGCTCATAGCTGATTTTTACCTGGTATACGGCGGCTTCCAACCCGAAGAGGCGGGCGGCATAAGCCAGCGAAGCTCCCCATTGTCCGGCTCCGGTTTCGGTGGTGACGTTTGTCACACCCTCCTGCTTGCAATAGTAGGCCTGCGGTATGGCGGAGTTCAGTTTGTGAGACCCCATCGGGCTCACACTCTCGTTTTTGAAATAGATATGTGCCGGTGTACCCAGCGCTTTTTCCAGTCCGTAGGCACGCACCAGCGGAGTGCTTCGGTAGTATTTGTACATTTCGCGCACCTGTTCGGGTATTTCAATCCAGGCATCGGTCTGATTGAGTTCCTGGCGGCAGAGCTCTTCTGCAAAAACGGGATACAAATCTTCCGCTTTCAGCGGTTGCTTGGTGGCGGGGTTGAGTGGCGGCATGGGCTTGTTCACCATATCGGCCTGTATATTATACCAGTAATGTGGAATTTCTTCTTCCGGAAGGATGAATCTTTTTGTTTTGTTGCTCATAGTGGTTATTATAAATTAAAAGTGATTCTGTGTCCAAATGTAGCTATTATTTTTAAACCAATTTCTTTTTTCCATTGTTTTTTGTTTATAAGGGCAGATTTGTCTAAGTTTGCCATGTCTCATTAACCGATATATTTATGAAGCTCTATCATAAGTTCTTTTTGTACCAGAATAAATGGATTCATCCCTATATACGCGTGGCGTTGGGAGTAATGACAGCCTTGACGTACCTGGCGTCTATCCTGCTGATTGTCGGTCTGGTATACGAACACGGATTTACCATTTCGGCGGCAGAGGCTCACCAATTGCAGCGTCTGTACCATGGTGTGTGGATTGTTTTTCTGGTTGATATATCCTTACATATTCTGTTGGAGTATAAAGATACGAGGCAGACTTTCAGTATGCTGACCTGGATATTGACTTTTCTGCTTTATCTGACGCTGGTTCCGGTTATCTTTCATCGCCCGGAAGTGGAAGGCGCCGTGCAGGCAGTCTGGGATTTTCTGAACGGCAAGGCCTATCATCTTGTATTGCTGCTGGTGCTGTCTTTCCTGAATCTGTCGTATGGACTGGTACGGTTGCTGGGGCGACGGACAAACCCTTCGCTTATCCTGGCGGTCAGTTTCTTCATTATCATACTCATAGGGACAGGGTTGCTGATGCTTCCCCGTTCTACGGTGGCGGGCATCTCGTGGGTGGATTCGCTGTTTATTTCCACCAGTGCGGTGTGTGTGACGGGACTGACTTCGGTAGACGTGGCATCCACTTTCACGACAACGGGTTTTGTAATCATCATTCTGCTGATTCAGATTGGCGGTCTGGGGGTGATGACGCTGACAAGTTTCTTCGCGATGTTCTTCATGGGGAATACCTCTTTGTATAATCAGTTGGTGGTGCGCGATATGGTCAGTTCCAATTCTTTGAATTCCCTGTTGTCCACACTGGTGTATATCCTTGGCTTTACATTGGTGATAGAGGGGATAGGTACGTTTGCCATCTGGAGCGATATTCATGGTACAATGGGGATGGATGTGCACGAAGAGCTGGCGTTTTCGGCTTTTCATTCTATATCGGCATTCTGCAATGCTGGGTTTTCCACCTTGCCGGGCAATTTGGGCAATCCGTTGCTGATGAAGGGGCATAACCCGTTCTATATATACATTTCACTGCTGATTATTCTGGGCGGTATCGGTTTCCCCATATTGGTGAACTTCAAGGACATTATCCTTTATCATATACGCCGTTTCTGGCGATTTTTGCATACATGGGAGTGGGACGGCCGCCGTTTCTACCATCTTTATAACCTGAATACGCGTATTGTGCTGATTGTTACCTTCCTGCTCTTGGCGGTGGGCACGGCCGGTATCGCTTTTTTTGAGTGGAACGCGTCTTTTGCGGGGATGTCGGTTGCCGATAAGTGGACACAGGCGTTTTTCAATGCTGCCTGTCCCCGTACGGCGGGTTTTTCCAGTGTGGATTTAGCCGGCCTGGGGGTACAGACTTTATTGCTCTACCTTATTCTTATGTGGATTGGCGGCGGTTCGCAGTCCACCGCAGGCGGTATCAAAGTGAACGCTTTTGCGGTTGTGGTGCTGAATCTTGTGGCGGTATTGCGCGGCACGGAGCGGGTGGAGGTGTTCGGGCGTGAGTTGTCGCACGACTCTATCCGACGTTCCAATGCTACAGTGGTGATGTCGTTCGGAGTGCTGTTCGTGTCTGTCTTCATCATCAGTATCCTGGAGCCGGGACTATCCCTGCTTGCTATTACCTTTGAATGTGTTTCGGCCATCAGTACGGTCGGCTCCAGCCTGAATGCCACTCCCTTGCTGGGCAGCGACAGCAAGTTGCTGGTGGCGCTTTTAATGTTTGTCGGACGTGTGGGGCTTATAACACTGATGCTCGGCATCATCAAGCAGAAAAAACATACGAAGTACCAGTATCCGAGCGGACAGATTATCATTAACTAAGTGAGATTTGGAAACAGGTGTGTGAAATGCTAACATTGATTGATTATGAAATATATTATTATCGGTTTGGGTAATTACGGTCATGTGCTTGCCGAGGAGCTTTCGGCTTTGGGACATGAGGTGATAGGTGCGGACATCAGTGCCGGCCGTGTGGATAGTTTGAAGGACAAGGTGGCAACCGCCTTTGTGATTGATGCAACCGACGGGCAGGCTTTGTCCGTGCTTCCTTTGAATAGTGTCGATGTCGTTATTGTCGCTATCGGCGAGAATTTCGGCGCTTCCATCCGGGTGGTGGCGCTGTTGAAACAGAAAAAGGTGAAACGCATCTATGCAAGGGCTATCGACGGGGTGCACCGTTCGGTGCTGGAGGCTTTCGGCCTGGATCGTATCCTTACTCCTGAGGAGGATGCGGCCCGCGGACTGGTTCATCTGCTTGAGTTTGGTGCCGACATCGAAACGTTCCGGGTGGATTCCAATTACTACGTTGTGAATTTTACTGTGCCCGAAAAATTTATAGGCTACAATGTAAATGAACTGAAGCTTGACAGCGAGTTCGGGTTGAAACTGCTTGCTCTGAAGCGTGCCGAGACTTTGAAGAATTGCCTGGGCATCTCTTTCACCGAGCATGATGTAGTGAACGAACTGCCGGATGATGACCGGATACAGGCGGGCGACCGATTGGTATGTTACGGGCGCTACCGGGATTTCCAGAAGTTCTGGAAAGCGCTGTGACGGCAGGCGGAATTATTATTCTCTTTTTTTGTAGCTTTTATTGCTTATCCGGCAAAATAGCAGTATCTTTACTTCCTAATGCCAGATTGTTCCGCCATGGAGTAAATTCCATTCCGCCATGGTGGAACAGAACTTTCTCCGTGGTGGAACAAAATTTACCCCGTGGCGGAACGATTTAATTGAAGAAACGGCTTTCTCTCTTTGTCACCGTGAGAAAGGATGCTGAGTGTAGCAATGGTGAAAACTTAGCATCTTGAAAAGTATGAGTGCCTATTATGACCTTTTGGAGAAACCCGATATTCGCCGCACCGGTGAGCAACAACCCCTTTATGCCCATTTTGTGGCTAAGGGAACGATTGATAGAAAAGAGTTTATAGACCGTGTCCACTTGTTTACGGGTATCAGCCGCAGCGTGCTTGAAGGTGCGATGGCAGCGTTCATGGACGAACTGCGCGATTGCCTGGCCAACGGTTGGACGGTAGAATTGGGTGAGTTGGGCTATTTTACGCCCTCATTGAGTTGCCGGCGCCGTGCGATGGAGAAAGATGAGGTACGTGCCGCGTCAGTTGCCTTGCGCGGACTGAATTTCCGTCTGGGGAAGAAATTTCATGAAGATTTAAGCGGTAAGATGAGGCTTGAGCGCAGGCCGCAACCCGCCGTGCCGCTTTCCTCGGATAACCTTTCGTCTATGGAGCGCCGCTTTCAATTGCTGGACGAATATTTGCAGCGGAATCCTTGCATTAACCGTGCCCAGTATGCCCGTCTGACGGGACGTAGCTACAAGCAGGCCGTTAACGATTTGAATCAGTTTATCAGAGACGGAGTGTTGGTGAGATACGGAATGGGGAGAAATGTGGTGTATGCAGGAAAAAAGTGAAAAGTTTTTTATAGGTATATATATCTTTGTTTATCAATAGCTTATCTGTTGATATTAATCCTCTTTATCATGACTGTAACTTACTGAAACGACAGTTAAAGCACCATGTCGCTTTGCGCCTGTTGTATCTTTGTATTGTGATCACAGAGAAGCAGGTTTTGCAAACTGACGAGCAAACAAAACCGAAAAACAAATTTATTAATCGTTTAAATTAAAAAAAGTTATGGCATTGAATTACGAAGTGAAAAAGAAAGTATTCGGTTTTGATCAGACAAAAACGGAAAAGTATGTAGCGCAACTGAAAACGCTTGGTATAATACAGTTTGGCGATTTGTGCGATGAAGTCACCAAGATAGGCATGGCCCCGCGTGGTGTGGTAAAGATGGTTCTGGATGGCTTGATAGACACATTGAACATTAACATTAACAAGGGATTTTCCGTACAGTTGGGTGATTTCGGTTGTTTCCGACCGGGCATCAATGCAAAGAGTCAGGACAGGGAAGAGGATGTGAAGTCGGATACGGTTTATCGTCGGAAAATAATTTTTACGCCGGGACAGTACTTCAGGGAGATGCTGACACGTGCCAGCGTGACGAGAGCAAGTTGGGAAAAAACGGAAACTGTTTCGGGAGGCGGTTCTGCTCCGGGAACCGGCGGAAACGGGGAAGAAGAAAATCCGTTGGGATAACATTCTTTCAGTCTGCCTGGAACGGTAAGCGAAAGTAAAAGAGAGGGATATGGACTTTTTTCAGGAAAGGTTCATATCTTTTCTCCGATTGCTTGACTTCGCCTTTCGGATGTTGTATCTTTGTATCTCTAATAAAAAAACTTTGATGATAAATCTGCAAAAAAACTATGGAAAATGAAAATGACTTCCGTATCAGAACGTATACGAAAAGAGAGCTGGCATGCCTGTATTGCCCCAACACAACGGCACGGTGTGCTATCCGTACGCTGACGCGCTGGATTAAACGTAACAGCGAATTGTATGCGGAATTGCTGCTTACGGGATACCACGCAAGGGTGCGGACATTTATGCCGAGGCAAGTGGGAATAATCGTCCGTTACCTGAACGAACCTTGATTGAAGGCAGATTCTTAGGATATACGGATATGCTTGACGGTAATGAGAGGGGGCAGAATGTACCTGATGTTTTTCTTTTGGTATGCTCCCTTGCTGTTTTTAATGGCTTTCATTTGTATTTTTCCCGCTCTTTTTGTTCCTTTGCCCTTGTCAATAAAAAAAAAGAATCAATGAAGACTCTTGTTTATATAGTGACTTGTGCGGTGATGTTGTCGGTTATTTCCTGCACATCGCGGAATAAAGGCGGAGACGATGTACAGGTTTTGATGAAAGACAGCACAGTGATATCTGCTCCACAGCGTATGCAGGTTTCCGATACGAAAGTGACCATTACCTACAAAGGCAGGGAGTACCGCTCGTCTGTTGTCCGCCGCCCGGACGAGAGTCTGCCTGTTGTGACGGATGAGCAGGGAGAGAGGTTTATCGACAACAGCATTGCGCTGCGCATCACTTGTGGCGGAAAACAGATTGTGGACAAGGTGTTTACGAAGGAAAGTTTCGCCTCACTGGTCGATGCCCGCTTTCTGAAATATGCCATTCTGGAAGGACTGGTCTATGATAAGACAACGCCTCAGGGCATTATCTATGCCGCCAGCATCTGCTATCCGCAATCCGACCTTTATGTACCTCTCCGGCTGACGGTTTCCGCGGATGGCAAAATCTCCATGGCGAAAGAGGAACTGCTGGAAGAGGTGTATGGGGAAGATGCCGTTTCCAATTGATATACGGGTAATTCCAGAATGATTCCAGATTTGTGAGTTTTTTTTGCCGACATGAAAATCCTGATTGTAGAAGATGAGCAAGATTTGCGGGAAACAATCCGCACTTCGCTCCTGAAAGAGAAATTTGTCGTAGAAACGGCTGCCGATTATTTTTCGGCTCTGGACAAGATAAACGACTATGATTACGACTGTATCCTATTGGACATTATGCTGCCGGGAGGAAGCGGTCTGGATTTGTTGCGCGAGCTGAAGCACTTGCGCCGTACGGACAGTGTGCTCATCATCTCCGCCAAGGATTCGCTGGACGATAAAGTGGACGGTCTGGAACTGGGGGCGGATGATTATCTGACGAAGCCTTTCCATCTGGCAGAACTGAATGCACGCATAAAATCTTTAATACGCCGCCGTCAGGCACAAGGCGATATGTCTGTCACCGTGGGCAATTTGTTGCTCTATCCGGACAAACGGCAGGCGGAAGTAGGCGGTGCTCCTTTGCAACTGAACCGTAAGGAATTCGACCTGCTGTATTACTTTGTGGTGAACGCCAACCGGGTTATCAATAAAATGAGCCTTGCCGAGTCGGTGTGGGGTGATAATATTGACCAGGCAGATTCGTTGGATTTCATATATTCGCAGGTGAAGAACCTGCGCAAGAAGCTGAAGCAGGCCAATGCCTCTGTGGAGCTGAAAGCTGTTTATGGCTTTGGCTATAAATTGTCCGAATTATGAAACTGGTATATTATACATATCGTAAAATCTCCTTATTGCTATTTGTCCTGATGGCTGTATGGGGGGTATTGTTTTATTATGCCATTATTGATGAGGTTGTTGATGAAACGGACGATACGCTGGAAAATTATGCCGAAATATTAATAGAACACGTACTCCACGATTCTTCCCTTCTTGAAACGGAGGGCTCATTGATGTCTTTTTATAAATTCCGTCCCATCTCTGAACAGGAGGGAAATCATTATCAGGAAGTTTTTTATGACTCTACCGTGTATATCGAACTTGAGGACGAGAACGAACCGGTACGCGTGATGCGTACGGCATTCCGCATGCCCGACGGACAGTTTTACGAGCTTACTCTGATGATTTCCATTTTGGAACGGGACGATATGGTGGAGGCAATGCTCTGGTATTTGGGGGCTTTGTTCCTGCTGTTGCTGATTTGTACATCGGTGGGCATTCAAGTGATATTGAAAGGGGTATTCCGCCCGTTGCATAAGTTACTGGACTGGTTGCACGGCATCCAGCCCGGCAAAGAAGTTCCGGCATTGGAGAACCCTACGAAGATACGTGAATTCCGTCAGTTGAGCGAGGCTGCGGTGGATATGGGCAACCGCAGTTACAAGGCTTATGAAGAGCAGAAGCAGTTTATAGAAAACGCATCGCATGAGTTGCAGACACCGCTTGCCATCGTGCGCGGTAAAGTGGAACTGCTGGCTGAAAGCGACGGCCTGACCGAACAGCAGATGAAGGAACTGGATGAAATCTATTCAACGTTGGGACGTGCGGTGAAACTGAATAAGTCCTTGCTGCTGCTTTCCCGTATAGAGAACGGGCAGTACACGGAGTCGGAGGATGTATCGGTGGACGAGATACTGGAAAACCTTCTGCCTGATTTGATGGATATATACGAACATAAGCAGGTGCGCTTGCTGCGTAAGCAGGGGGAACAGCCTTTTATTATCCGCTGTAATCATTCGTTGGCACAGATTCTGGTTTCCAATCTGGTGAAGAATGCATTGCTTCATAATGCGGATGGGGGAGAGTTGCAGATACTCACTACTCCGGATTCGCTGGTAATAAAGAATACAGGTGATACTCCTTTGGACGGTGAGAAGTTGTTCCGCCGTTTCTACCATAGTATTGACGGAAAGAAAGATTCCACCGGACTGGGACTCGCCATAGCCCGTTCCATAGCCCGGATTTCTTTTTTGAGGCTTACTTACGAATGGCAGGATGGAATGCATTGCTTTCTACTTGTTAAAGAAAATAAAAATAACCGTTAACACTGATTATTCCCAAATCTTTCCTATTTCTCTGTCGTTATTTGCAGTGTGAATGATATGAAACAAATCAGTAACATTAAAAAATAACGATTATGAAGAAAGTATTATCTATCCTTGTGTTGGCTCTTGTAGCCGTTCAGTTGGCATTTGCCGGTGATGTCATTACGCGCGATGCCAAGCAGTTGCCTTTGACAGCCCGTAACTTCATCAACCGGTATTTCACCGATCCGCAAATCTCGCATATCAAGATTGAAACCGGAATACTGGGCTCGAAAAGTTATGAGGTGCTGTTGACCGACCGTACGGAGATTGATTTTGACAGCAACGGAAACTGGACTGATGTGGATTGCAAGAAGGCTGCTGTGCCCGAAGCTCTGATTCCGGTATCTGTGAAAGAGTATGTAAAGACGAACTTCCCGCAGGAGGTCATCACCAAGATTGAACGCAGACGCAGCGGGGTGGAAGTTGAACTTGCCAATGACTATTCCTTGAAATTCAACAGCAAAGGAAAATTTGTAGGCATGGACGATTGATTGTAATAATGCAGAATGTATAACTTTAATTTTTTTTGCCAAGAAGATGAAAACAAAAATTCAAGTATTAGCGATGATGTTCATTGCGGCAATGGCTTTCGGTGCGTGCGATGATGATGACAAAAACGATAATATAAAAGTTCCCGATGCCGTGTCGAAAGCCCTTAAGGACAAATATCCTGCTGCCATGGATATTGAATGGGAACGGAAAGGTGATTATTTCGTAGCCGACTGTTGGATGGACGGCAGGGAAATGGATGTGTGGTATGATGTTCAGGCAACCTGGAAATTGACGGAGACGGATATTCTTTGGGAAGGTTTGCCGCCTACGGTACAGACCGCTTTCGAAGGCGGAGAATATGCGCAGTGGAAACGGGAAGATATTGATATGCTTGAATATCCCGTACAGCCTGTCCAGTATGTTATCGAAGTGGAGAGAGGTAATGAGGAGTATCAGTTGTTCTATGCCGGAGATGGTAATTTATTGCAGAAACGTGATGTAAGTGGCAATAAGGACGATACGCACTGGCCGATAGATGAGCTGAAGATCGGGCGTTAATCTTGTTTGATTGAGGTATAACCGGAACAAAATAAAGAATCTCTTCTCCTTACATATTAAGAGAAGAGATTCTTTATTTTGTTTTGAGTAAGTTGGACGTGCTTTTGTCTCTGACTGCTACATCGGTTTATAATCTTTAGCCAGTCCGCCTTCACTTGTTTCCTTGTAAAGCGACGGAAGGTCGTTTCCGGTTTCTTTCATAACTGCTACTACTTTGTCGAAAGATACCCGGTGCATACCATCGGTGAAAGAGGAGTAAAGGTTGGCATCCAAGGCGCGTGCGGCGGCATAGGCATTCCGTTCTATACAAGGAATCTGCACCAGTCCGCATACCGGGTCGCAGGTCATTCCCAGATGATGTTCCAAACCCATTTCCGCAGCATATTCTATTTGTGCGGGGCTGCCGCCAAAAAGTTGGTTGGCGGCTGCCGAAGCCATTGCACAGGCTACGCCGACTTCTCCCTGGCAGCCTACTTCCGCGCCTGAAATGGAAGCGTTGGTCTTTACTATGTTTCCTACCAACCCGGCTGTGGCAAGGGCGCGCAAGATACGCGTATCACTGAAATCACGACTTTTGGAAAGGTGATAGAGTACGGCAGGCATCACTCCGCACGAGCCGCACGTAGGAGCAGTGACGATGACGCCGCCCGAAGCATTTTCTTCACTTACCGCCAATGCATAGGCAAATACCAGTCCGCGCGATTGCAGGGATTGTTTGTATCCGCTGGCACGTATATAGTAAGTGGAAGCTTTACGGCGTAGGTTCAACGGACCGGGCAATACGCCTTCCTGTTCCAATCCCCGTTTCACGGCATCCTGCATGGTTTTCCATACTTCTTGCAGGTAATCCCATAGATCGCTGTCTTCACATTCCTTGACGTATTCCCAATAGCTCTTTCCTGTACGTTCGCACCATTGCATGATTTCCGTCATGCTGCTCATGGAATACACATCGGGTGTATTGACCGAGGATGCTCCGTCATTCTCTTCTGCCAAAGCGCCGCCGCCGATACTGAACACTGTCCATCGGTCGGTCTCTTTTCCTGCTTTGTCAACGGAGACAAACTTCATTCCGTTAGGGTGGAAGGGGAGAAAAATCTTTGGCTCCCAGATAATCTCTACCGGTGCTATCGGCTGCAGCACTTCGGTAATGGCAATGTTGGTCATGTGACCCTTGCCTGTTGCCGCCAGACTGCCGTATAATGTTACTTTGAACGATGCAGCTTCCGGATGTCTTTCCAGAAATATCTCGGCTGCCTTGCGAGGTCCCATGGTATGGCTGCTTGAAGGACCGGTGCCGATGCGATATAGTTCTTTGATTGATTTCATCTTGCTAATGGGTTATTGGATTATTTGTTTATCAGGATTGTTAATATTGTAACTTTGCAGTTTTCTGTTGCTCGATTTTTAAATTTCAATTAGCTTAAGTCTACAACCGTAATCCCCGCTCCGCCAAATTGAATGTGCTCATCGGCAAAATGGCTTACACCGGGTACGGTTTGCAGATATTGGCGGATAAGCGTGCGCAGGATGCCCGTACCGGTTCCGTGTAGGATGCGTACGCGTGACATTCCTACCAATATGGCATCGTCTATGAAATAGGTCACAGCCTGTAGGGCTTCGTCTCCACGCATGCCGCGTACATCTATATCTTGCTTGAAGTTCAGCTTTTTTTCGTACATGCTGTCTTGTGTCTGAGAACTGATATAGGTACTCTTGGTAGAGACATCTGCTTGCTTAGGCTGTGCATTTGTCCGTTCCAGCCTATCCAGCTTGACTGTGGTTTTGATACTTCCGAACGCAACGATGGCTTTCTTGCCGTTTATCTCCAATACTTCGCCAACTGAGGTCTGTCCTTTTATCTTGACATAGCTTCCGGGTACGATTGCTGCCAGACGTTCGGCTTCTTTCTTTGCCTGTTGCTCTGCCAACGCTTGTGCAGACAATGTATTTTCCTGATTCTTGTTGGCTTTCTTCTCCTTTTTCCGGTTTTGTTTTTCTTTCAGTTTTTCTATTTTGCGGGCAATTTTTTCTTCCTGCTCCTTAGCGGTGAGGGTGTCCAGCGATTCGCGGAAATCATTTAATTCCTGCCGTATCTGGCGTGTCTTTTCCTTTTCGGCCTGCGCTTCTTTAATGGCGCGGATGGTGTTTTCTATGCGGGCATTAGCTTCCTGCATCAGTTGTTCCGCCTCCTCTTTGGCTTTCTGCAGAATTTCCTTGCGCGACTTCTGCAACTCTTCTATCTCTGTCTGATAACGGGCAATGGTTTCCTCCATATGCTTTTCGCGTTGCCGGATAGTCTGACGTTTGCCTTCCCAATAACGTTTGTCGCGTACAATATCTTGCAGGTACTTGTCGGCATTGATGTATTCACTGCCTACAATTTCCGAAGCATCGGAGATTACATCTTCCGGCAATCCGATTTTACGGGCAATCTCTACGGCAAATGAACTGCCCGGATTACCTATCTGGAGCTGAAAAAGGGCCTGCATCAAATGGCGGTCGTATAACATGGCTCCGTTTACCACCCCATCATGGTCTTCGGCAAAATGCTTCAGATTCTGGTAGTGTGTAGTAATAACGCCGAACGTCTGCTTTTGGTTGAAACGTTTCAACACTGCTTCGGCTATCGCTCCGCCAATCTGGGGTTCCGTACCGCCACCGAACTCGTCGATAAGGATAAGACTGCGTTCGTTGCAGTTTTTCATCATTATCTTCATATTGGTCAGGTGCGAGGAGTAGGTGCTGAGGTCATCTTCGATAGACTGCTCGTCGCCGATGTCAATGAATATATTGCTGAATATGCCGGCATGGCTACGTTCGTGCATCGGGATGAGCAGACCGCATTGCAACATGTATTGCAGCAACCCTACGGTTTTCAGGCAGACAGACTTTCCGCCGGCGTTGGGACCGGAGATGATGAGAATACGTTGTTTTTCGTCCAGCTCTATATCCAGCGGTATAACTTTTTTCCCATGTTTGGCAAGAGAGAGTTGCAACAGCGGATGTACCGCCATTGTCCAGTCTATAACCTGCTTGTTTTCAAAAGCCGGTTTCAGTCCGGTGATTTGCTCGGAAAACAAGGCCTTGGCACGTATGAAATCTATTTCGGCAAGAAATTCATATGACAGCAAAACATCGGGAATGGATGGGCGCAACAAATTGGAAAATTCCATAAGGATGCGGATAATCTCCCGCCGTTCGTCCCCTTCGAGTTCGCGGATGCGATTGTTGGCTTCCACCACTTCGGCGGGTTCGATGAATACGGTTTTACCACTGGCGGATTCGTCATGTACGATGCCTTTTATTTTTCGTTTCAAGGCTGGAGCTACAGGAATCACCAGTCGCCCGTCGCGCATTGTGGGGGTTACGTCCTTGTCTACAACACCTTCCGATTGGGCATTGCGCAGAATGCTGTTCAATGAGCGTGAGATACTTCCCATTGTACTTGCCAGTTCGCGGCGGATGCGCGCCAGTTCTGCCGAGGCGTTATCCTTTATTTTTCCGTAGGGAGAAAGAATGCCGTTTATTTTTCCGATAAGTTGCGGGAATACCGTTATGTCTCCTGCCAGTCGCTTCAGACAAGGATAAGGAGATGTGGTTTCCTCTTCTTCTTCATTTTCGCTTTTTTGCAAAAAGCGTACAATGTCGCGTATCGTTTCTAAAGAGCGGCGCAGGTCGAAAAGCTCCTGCTCGTCCAAATACATGCCTTTCACCCGTATCCGTCTCAGGGACGGACGTACATCAAAAAAATATTGTGCCGGAAAATTATCTTCTTCTTGAAGTATACGTACGAATTCTGTAACCTGATCCAGTCGTTCTTCTACTTCATTAAAGCGGTCGGAGAACACCATATCTGTCACTCGTTCTTCGCCAAGCGTACTGAGGCATTTTTCTTTTAGCAGTTGGCGTATTTGGTCGAAGCCTATCTTCTGTTCAAAGTTCTGTGGGTATATCATGGGCACAAAAGTACAATTATTTCGTGAAAAAACAGGAAAGATGTTTGCAGATTTAAAAATGATTTGTACCTTTGCACCGCTTTAAGAGAGAAGCACTTCTTGAAAAAGAAGTTTTGGAGAGGTGGCAGAGTGGTCGATTGCGGCGGTCTTGAAAACCGTTGTGCTGCGAGGCACCCGGGGTTCGAATCCCTGTCTCTCCGCAATAAACATTGAAAATCAATAGTTTACAAGAATTGCACCCAGCTTTACACCCGATAATGTGAAGTTGGGTGTTTTTGATAAAAATTAATGTTTATATATTAAACTGTTAAAGTTTTGAATATCTAATTGTTACTGGTGAATTTAGTGAATTCTTCGGGTTTATGAAGATAGTAATCCATAATAGTGCAAACTAATTTGTGAAAAGATGTTTTTCTAAGTTCAGTAGATCCTAAATCTGTTCTGTTACATGCCAAACCTCCAATATAATCATCATCATATATTTCAAAATAAGAATACCCTATCGAATTAGAATCATTTTTTGATTGGTAAAAGGTTAATTTTATTTGTAGCAGTTCATTTATTTTCTGTATTAATGCCATATTTGGTCTAAAATCCGAAAGTAAAGGAAATGTAAAAGATAATTCTTTCCACTCTTTGTCATCTCGTCCAACTCTAGTTATGCCATCCTGAAAATGCGTTGCATCCATATTTGAAAAGAAACTGAAAATTTGAATTAACTCTTTACTTGGAATTAATTTTTCAACAAAATTGATTTTGGAAGTTAATGAAAGGCCTTCTATTGGTACTGCTATCAGATACTCTTGTTTTGCAAGATTATCATTATAGTTTTTTATAATGCCTAAATAGAGCAGGCAAGAAATGTATTCTTTTAAAGAACCATATGTTCTAAGGAGGGAAATATATGGG